>QHWF01000535.1 GCA_003222455.1 Acidobacteriota bacterium | reverse complement strand
AGGACCCTGTCGGTATGTTCGCCGAGCAGGGGAGCGCGCCGGCGAGGATTCACCGGTGTCGCGCTCAGCTTCACAGCCGACCCCAACGCTTTCATCGAGCCCAGGACCGGATGCTCGACGTCCACCACCATCTCGCGCGCGGCGACTTGTGGATCGGCGAACACCTGGGCGTAATCGTTGATCGGGCCGCACGGGATGTTGTTCGCGTCGAACAGCTCCAGCCAGTGGCGGCGGGGCTGCTGGCTCGTGATCGCCTCGATGCGGGCGGCCAGCGCCGCGTGATTCCGGACGCGCGTCGTATTGTCGGCGAATTGCGCGTCGCTGACCCACTCCGGATGGTCCAGCAGATCGCACAGCCGCCGGAAGAGCCGATCGTTGGCCGTGCCGAGCGTGATATAGCCGTCCGCGCAGCGAATCGCCTGATAGGGCGCGAACATCCGGTGCGCCGATCCCTTGGCCTCCGGGACGCCGAGGCCGGCAAAGAACTCCGTCGCTTCCCACACCGACAGCGCGACACCGGCTTCCACCAGCGACGTATCGACGTGCTGCCCGGCGCCGGTGCGGTGGCGGTGCTGCAGTGCGGCCAGGATGCCGGCGACCGCAAAGAGGCCGGCGCCGAGATCGGTGAGCGGGATGCCCGCCTTCACCGGCCGCCCGCCCGGCTCGCCGGTGATCGACATGATGCCCGACACGCCCTGCGCGACGAGATCGAAGCCGCCCTTGCGCGCGTCGGGTCCGGTTTGTCCGTAGCCCGAAATCGAGGCGTAAATGAGGCGCGAATTGAGCAGCTGCAGCGACGCGAAATCGAGGCCGAGCGCCGCGAGCACGCCTGGCCGATAATTCTCGACGAGAATATCCGCCGACCGCGCCAGTCGCTTCAGCGCGTCCCGGCCGCCGGCAGTCTTGAGGTTCAGGATCACGCTGCGCTTGCCCCGGTTCACCGCGTTGAAGCTCGGACTGTCGGTGCCCGACGCCCCGGGCATGAATCGGGTCGAGTCGCCGGCGGGCGGCTCGATCTTCACCACGTCGGCGCCGAAGTCGGCGAGGAGCATGGTGCAGAAGGGACCGGCCATCACCTGCGTGACGTCGAGCACGCGCAGGCCGGCCAGCGCACCGTGATTCACGATTCGTTTGTACCTGAGGGAGGCACGCTTGTCCACCGCGCACACGACCTACGAGATTCAGGAATCGCTGGCGGTGCTCACCTTCAACCGGCCGGAGGCGCGCAACGCGATGACGTGGGAGATGTACGACGCCCTGCTCGCGGCGTGTGAGGACGTCGATCGGGATCCAGCGATCCGGGTGCTGATCCTCCGCGGCGCCGGCGGCAAGGCGTTCATCGCCGGCACGGACATCGCACAGTTCGAAGGGTTTCGATCGGCGGAGGACGGCGTCGAGTACGAGCGGCGTCTGGACGACGTGCTGGATCGCCTGGAGCGCGTGACGAAGCCGACGATCGCACAGGTCCAGGGGGTGGCCGCCGGCGGGGGGTGTGCCATCGCGTTGTGCTGCGATCTGCGGGTGGCCACGCCCGAGTCGACGTTCGGCGTACCGATCGCCCGGACGCTCGGCAACTGCCTGTCGGGGGATACGTGCAATCGACTGATCGGACTGCTGGGCCCCGCGCGCTTCAAGGAGCTGATGTTCACCGGCCGGTTCATTCACGCGGCCGACGCGCACGAGCTCGGTCTCGTGAACCGCATAGCCGGCCCGGACGAAGTCGATCGCGTGGTGCGCGAGCTCGCCACCGGGATTGCATCGCACGCGCCATTGACGATTCGTGCGATCAAGGAGCTCACGCGCCGCCTCATCGCGAAGCAGCGTCTGGCGCGGGGCGAGGACCGCGATCTGATCGAGCTGTGCTACGCCAGCGCCGACTTCCGCGAAGGCGTCGCCGCGTTCATTCAGAAGCGACCGCCGCAGTGGCGGGGACAATGAATCCGGTGATTTGGTGAGTGGGTAATCCGGTAATCGGATTGGCGCAGCGTCATTGCGAGGGAGCGGCGCCCACGAGGGGGGAGGCCGTTACTGCCTGTTCGGTGAACTGTCGCTCCGGGTGCATCAGGAAGGCGCTGGCTGCGCCGAGGGTGAGCACTCCGATGGCGATCACGAATGGAAGTTGCGGATCGTGTGTCCAGTCGGTGACGAGGCCTGCAACCACCGGGGAGAGAATGGCCGCGAGCGCCGAGCCCGAATTCATCAGTCCCGACGCGGTACCGGAATACCTGGGCGCGATGTCCATGGGAATCGCCCACATCGGTCCGATCACCATCTCAGCGAAGAAGAATCCGGCCGAAAGGCAGACCGCCACGACAACCTTGTCGTGCGCCTCGAGAATCGGAAGCAGCGACAACAGCGCCCCGACGAACCCGAAGACCGCTGCGCCAACGCGTGCGAGGCGGACATTGTTCGTCGCGCGAAGGATGCGGTCCGACACGACGCCGCCAATCGTGTTGCCGATGGCCCCAACCGTGTACACGATCGTCGCGAAGAACGCCGTCTCTGCGGCGCTCAGCGTGAACCTGTCTTTGAAGAAGATCAGCAGGAAGCTCAGATACAGCCACAGGCACCAGCCGTAACAGAAGTAGGTGAGTGTCACCGGCCACATGCGCGCGATGAGGGGACTCCATGGCACGGCGGGGGCTGGACGGTTCGACCGCTGTGGCAGGACCGCTAACTCCTGCGGTGTGATCGCCGGGTGATCCTTCGGATCGTCGCGAAAATACCAGTACCAAAGCGCAACCCACACGAAACCGGCAAGCCCCACGACCACAAACGAGCCACGCCACGTGACGATGGCCATCAACCCGACAATCAACGCAGGCGTCACCGCGTTTCCGAGCCGCGAAAAGGCATGCGTGATCCCTTGCGCGAAGCCACGTTTGCGCGACTCCACCCAGTACTGCATGGCACGTGTTGCTGTGGGCAGCGTGGCGCCGACACCAAAGCCCAACAGAATGCGGGCAAAGAAGAGCGAGTAGAAATCCCACGCGACACTGGTGAGCACGGTGGCGCCGGCCCAAATCAGCCCGCTCACGAACAGCGTCGTGCGCGGCCCGAAGCGATCGGCGGTCACGCCACCAATGATCTGAAACAGGAGGTAGGGATAACCAAACGCTGAAAAGATGAGGCCCGCCTGCGTATTGGACAGGTTGAATTCGGTTCGGATTCCGATAATCGCCGTGCTGACGTTCTGGCGGGCAATGTATGAGATGAAGTACATCGCGCAGAGGAGCCAGAGAACCTTGGTGGTCGCGGAAATGCCTGCCGGGCGGACGGCCGTCGCGGGCGCTGGTGCCATGGTGTCTCCTCTAGAGCAGGCTGCTGAAGAACGCAGCCTGAACTTGCAAGTGTCAAGTTTCAAGTCTCAACAACCGAGAATTTGGCCGGATTTCGGCGGCTCTGACTTGAGCCTTGTCACTTGAAACTTCAGGTTGCTGGCTTTTTCAGCAACCTGCTAGACCCGGAACAGAGGACGTCCTCCCGGTCGTCCCGGCCACGGCATGCCGAGCATGATCAGTATCGTGGCGACTCCGAAGCAGACGATCAGCCGCGTCCGTTTTGCGTCGGCCGTGGCTGCTTTCCGTGCGAGGACGCGACCGACGTGCGCGAGCGCGATCGCCGCGAACATGGTCGTCGTGTGCTCGACGGCCCAGAACCGCAGCCCGGGATCTTTCATGGCCGCGCCAAAGTTCATGAGAATCGGACGCATGTTGGGGCTGACGGCAAGGTAGAGCAGCAGACCCAGCAGCATCTGGATGTCGAGCGCTGTCATGGCGACCAGGCCCCACCGATCGGCGGGTGAGCGTTCACCGCGCACGCGACCGGTCACGGCGGCCAGGGTCGCTCCGACGACCGCAACGAGCGCAACCCAGCGAACCCAGCATAGTCAGATCTTAAATCTCAACGTTCGTGATTCTTCTTCGGCTTTGCGGAGTGCTTCCCGGGCGCGTTCCCACTCGGCGCGGGCCTTCGCTTCCAGGGCTTTCGCACGTTCGAGTGCCTCCTGCCGCGTGCGTAATTCGGCCTGCCGTTTTTTCTGTTCGGCGAGCCGCCGGCGCGCCTCCGCCGCCTCTTGTCGTTGGTGGTCGCGTTCAGCCTGCTTCCCGCGGATTGGGTGCAAGACGGGCGTTTCCGGAGCACGTGCGTCGCGTCCGGGCGCCCGCGTCGCCGGTGTCTCCCCGGCGTCAGCGGGCCGATCGCGACCGGCCCGCGCCGACGGTGCCGGCGCTTGCGGCGTGATGCCGGCGAGGGCTTCGAAGCCTGCAGGTTGCAGCGCATCGGACAACCGGCCCGGATGTTCCGGTGGCTCCGCGGCCAGCGACAGCGCTTCGAACGTCCGCATGAGCGCGTCCGTGGCCGGTCGCGATCCCGCTGCGCCGGCCAGACGCTCCGCTTCGGCCACGGCATCGGCTACCGCGCGGCGGTGCGCATCGCTGGCGCCGCGGACGTCCGCCGACTTGCCCTCCAGCGCCGCGATCTGGGCATGACGCAACCGCTCTCCGCTTTTGATCACGCGATCGTACAGGGGGCGCGCCTGCCAGTAGACCTGATTCACCGCCCAGGCTGCGACCGACGGTTTCGCGAGCGTGCGCACGCGCGTCGCATCGGCGCCGCGCATCGCTTTCAGCAGCGCGTTCCGCTTCGCCGTGAACTCCTTCAGCGGAGCCTGATACAGCTCGTCGATCGCTTCGTCCTGCGCAGGGTCGGACGGGGGCACCACGACATTATGACGAGAGACGCGCGGGCGTGCACCCATGGAGCGGAATGGCTTTCGGCTCTGGGCTTCAGGCTCTGGGCCGGCATCGCCCTGTCGAAAGCCTGGAGCCGGACGCCACGTAATTCTCGCGGCCTCTGCGTTCCAGGACGGCGTCCGTCAGTCGACTATGGTTAGCGTT
>QHWF01000534.1 GCA_003222455.1 Acidobacteriota bacterium | reverse complement strand
TCATGATTTTCCCCACTCCGGGGCGGTCCACGATCCGTCCGTCGAGCGGCGGCGCGCTCCATTCCGAGGCGTCGAACTGCTTGACGTCGTACATGAAGTAGAGCGCCAGCGTGGCGGCGGCGCCGGCGTCGAGCGTCGCGAACACGCCTGGCTTCCCCGCGGTGTGCATGATGTCCACGCGGCCGAAACCGGCGTCCCGGGCGAGCCGAGCCATGTAGTCCGCACCCTGCGGATAGTTGCGGTTCTCGGCCGCAATCGACGGCAGAGCGATCCAGTCGCGCAGCATCTGCACCGTGGCGGCGTGCTGCCGCGCGATTTCAGCGGCGACGGATACCTGGTCTGTTGGCGCGGGGAGGCCGTCCGGTCCACCGATCGCGAAGGCCGCGGCCCCGGCCATGCTCGTGTGAAGGAAGTCCCGGCGAGTGACGGCGTGCGGTATGACAGGGTCCATGATGATTCCTCCTCTAGGAGCCCGTTTCGGCATGACTCGGACGGGCTCCTAGTTGAATGACCTCGGCAAGGTGAAGGGCCTGCCGCCCTGTCGCCTGCCCGATCTGTTCACGACAGCTGAAACCATCCGAGACGATCAGGGTATCCGGCGGCGCTCGCCGTACCGCGGGGAGCAGCACGCGCTCGCCGATGGCCTGCGAGATGGCGAACGTGTCGGCCCCGAAGCCGAACGGACCGGCCATTCCACAGCAGCCGGCATCGGGCGACTCGAGCGTCACTCCCATCTTTCGGAGCAGCGACTCTTCATCCGTCATCTTCATGATCGCTTTGTGGTGACAGTGGCCGTGGAGCAGGACGCTCCGCGCGAGTCGGGGCGGCGTATAGCCCGGCGCGTAATGCTCGAGAAATTCGCTCAGCAGAAATGTCTGGCGCCGCAACCGATCGGCGCGCGGATCGTCGGGAAACAGATTGCGCAGCTCGTCGCGGAACACCGACGCGCAGCTTGGCTCCAACACGACGATGGAACGGCCGGTGTCGATCTCCGGACCAAGCGTCTGCAGGACACGCCGGAGATAGTCCCTGGCGTGGTCCAGCAGGCCAAAGTCGTACAGCGGACGTCCACAGCACAAATGATCGCGTGGGATCGCAACGCGAAACCCGGCGTGCTGCAGTAGTGCGAGAGCCGCCCGGCTGGTTTGCGGGTGGAAGTAATTGTTGAATGTGTCCACCCACAAGATGATGTCGGCATCACCGTTCGCGACGGTGCGCGCCCGACACGCGTCTCCGACGGCTGGTGTGCCCCGACGAAGCGCCCATCGACGGAAGCTGTCGGACGCAAGCGATGGCATCTCACGGTCGCGCGCCAGGTTCAACACGCCGCGCAGGAGGTCCTTCAGACCTGGTGCATGGCTCAACCCGTTGGCGACCCGGGGAGCCATTGATCCGAGCCGCGCCCACCGATCGATCATGCCGAACGCGTAGGCGCGCAGCGGCCGTCTCGTGTGCTCGTAGTAGTGCGACAGGAACTCGGCCCGATACGTCGCGATGTCGACGTTCGTCGGACATTCAGCCTTGCAGGCCTTGCACGACAGACACAGATCGAGCGCGCGCTTCACCTGGTCGTTTTTCCAGCCCGGCCCGATCACCTCGCCCTGCAGCATCTCGAACAGCATGTGCGCGCGGCCGCGTGTGCTGTGCTCTTCTTCGAGCGTGGCCATGTAGCTCGGACACATCGTGCCGGCGTCCTGCTTGCGGCATTCGCCGACGCCGATGCAGCGAAGCGACGCCCGCGCGAACGATCCGCCATCGTCGACGAACTTGAAATGGGTCGAGGGCTCGAGCGGCCGGTAGTCGGCCCCCAACCGGAGATTCTCCGTCGGGAGGTACGCATCGACGACCTTGTGCGGGTTCATCTTGTTGCCGGGATCCCACACGGCCTTGAATTCACGGAACGCGGTCATCAGCTCGGGACCGAACATCTTCGGCAGCAGCGCGCCGCGTGACTGGCCGTCGCCGTGCTCCCCCGACAGCGATCCGCCGTAGCTCACGACCAGGTCCGCGGCGCGGTCGATGAACTCCCCGTATTTCCGGATGCCGTCTTCCGACTGCAGATCGAAGCTGACCTGCATGTGAACGCATCCGTGCCCGAAGTGTCCGTAGTACGCGGCCTGGTACCGGTACTCGTCCAGCAGCCGCCGAAGATCGCGGAGATACGATCCGAGCTTCTCGGGAGCGACCGAGGCATCATCCCATCCTTCCCATCGCCGCGGCATGCCCGGGCCGCTGCCGGCGGCGCGCGGCCCCGCCTCGCGGATCTTCCAGACGGCTCGCGCCTCATCCCTGGTGTAGAGACGCATCGCGGGAGGGTCGACGGTTCGCGCGAGCCGGTCCATCAGCCGATGGGCGCGCGCGTCGACTTGCACCGGATCGTCGGCGCCAAACTCCACGAGGAGGAAGCCGCGCCCGGCGGGCATCAACTCGAGATTGGGAGCGCCCTTCCGCCGCAGGCCGTCGATGATGGCGCCTTCGAATCCTTCCAGGCCGATTGGATCGAGCTCGAGAATGTCAGGGACGTGATCGGCCGCCGCGAACGCGTCGGCGTAGCCGAGGCCGACCAGCGATCGATGCTGCGGGCTCGGAATCAGCTTCGCTCTCGCCTCGAGCACCACGACGCACGTGCCTTCGGTGCCGACGAGGGCGCGCGCCACGTTGAACCCGTTCTCGGGAAGAAGCTGATCGAGGTTGTATCCAGACACGCGGCGTGGGATGTCGGGAAAACGACTGCGAATCAGCACGGCGTAGCGATCGCGGATCGCACGCAGGCTCGTATAGATCTGCCCGCGGCGTCCTCCTTCGTTGATGATCGCGTCCAGCTCGGCGTCGGTCGTGCGTCCGACCCGCATCTCAGTACCGTCATAGAGCAGGATCCGCAGCTCGTCGACGTTGTCGACGGTCTTTCCCGCCAGCAAGGAGTGCGTGCCGCAGGAGTTGTTGCCAATCATTCCGCCGAGCGTGCAGCGGCTGTGCGTCGACGGATCCGGTCCGAATGTGAGGTGGTGAACCTCCGCACGGTTTCGCAGCGTGTCGAGAACCACGCCCGGCTGAACACGCGCCAGTCTCTCGTCGGCGTTCAGCTCGAGAATCGCGTTCATATACTTGGTGAAGTCCAGCACGACGGCGAC
>QHWF01000533.1 GCA_003222455.1 Acidobacteriota bacterium | reverse complement strand
TGCTTGACGGCGTTTCACTCGATCAACTTCGCACGTTTATCGCGGCAGCCGATGAAGGAAGCTTCTCCGCGGGCGGACGCCGGCTGCGAAGGGCGCAGTCGGTCGTCAGTCAGACGCTGGCGAATCTGGAGGCCCAGCTCGGCGTCAAATTGTTCGATCGGTCGAGCCGCTCACCGGTCTTGACCAAGCAGGGTGTGGCGCTTCTGGCAGAAGCGCGCGCGGTCGTAAGTGGGATGGATGTTTTCAAGGCTCGCGCGAAGGGCCTGTCGGACGGCCTCGAGCCCGAGCTGAGCGTCGTGGTGGACGTGATGTTCCCGCTCGAGCAGCTCACCAGCGCCGTCGCGGCCTTTCAGGCAGAATTCCCGGCGACACCGCTGACGCTTCATGTCGAAGCACTGGGTGCCGTTTTGCAGCCGGTGATCGAGGGTCGCTGCGCCTTCGGGGTGATGGGCACTCTGCCCACCGCCCCTGCAGAGCTCACACGGGAACAACTGCTCAGCGTGGGAATGGCTTTTGTCGCGTCCCCCACCCATCCTTTGGTGTCACTCAAGGGCCCAATTCCAGCGCGTGTCCTTGCGCAACATAGGCAACTGGTTCTCACGGACCGTTCCGAACTGTCGCAAGGAAAAGACTTCGGCGTTTTTTCGGCGAACACCTGGCGGCTCGCCGACCTTGGCGCGAAGCACGCCTTCCTGCGCGCAGGTCTGGGCTGGGGCGGCATGCCCGTGGGCGTGATCGAAACCGATTTGGCAAATGGATCGTTGGTGAAAATTGGGATTGAGGATATGCCTGACGCCAACCTCGTCATGGTGATGTCAGCAGTGTTCCGAACAGACACGCCGCCCGGCCCAGCCGGGCGCTGGCTGATCGAGCGCCTCAAGTCGAAGCGGATCAGCGCATGAACGCCGGGCTGTAGGCCCAGCCGATCTGGAAGCCGATGTCGGGCGTATTGTCGAAGTTGCGCATGTTTTCCGTGATCGCGAAGGTCCATACCGACGCGTCGACGCGGTGGCGCAGGCCGATCGACATCTGATACTTGGTCTTGAGCAGCCCTTCCAGATCGGTGTCCTCGTGCGTGAACACGCTCGGGCTTACGTAGTATTGAGCGACGATGTTGGTCTTCTGGCTGACGCTGTATTCGTAGCCGAAGATGTAGGTGGGCACGATCTCCGTCCGGTCGGTCGCCGTGAGGACGCTGCCCCGGGTGCGCACCGCTGCCGCGCTCACGTAAGCCGCGTGGCGTCCGGCGAAGCGCTGCAGCGTCGCCTGCAGGCCGACGTCGGCATGGCCGGTCGACAGAAAATCCCGCTGCCCGTCTATCGGGACCTTCACCGCGCTTTCCAGCACGAGGTTCCAGGGCGAGGGCGCCGCCGCGACCGAATAGCGCAGAGCGAAGGTGGGATCGAGCAGTCCGCCGTCCAGGTGAGCGTTCAGGAACACCGTCTGCGCATTCTTGAGATCGAGGATCACGTTGACGGTGTTGCGCGCGACAGCGGGCCTGCCGTACGAGTCGAAGCCGAAAGTGTTGTGGAAGCTCTCGATCGCGCCGTCCATGAAACCGCCGCTGTAGTTCACGGCGCTGAAGATGGCGTTGACGCTCCAATGATCGGCCAGCTTCCGATGCAGGGTTACGTCGACGAGTCCGAGCTCGAGATCGACGAGATAGGCCTCGCCGGGCAAGGCGCGGATCGCCGCGACGTCCGCGGGTCCGAGGCGGCGGCGCCCGGGCAGCGACTTGAGGTATTGCTCGACGTTCGGGCTCATCGCCCAGGTATTCTGGTAGCCGAGAAGGACTTCGACGCCCCAGCCGCCCGTTGGAGCCCACACGGCGTGCGCGGGACGCATGTCCAGGCGCAGAAAACCGAAAGGCGTGAGATCGCGTTCGCGCAGCAAACCGAATTTCACGTACTCGGGCGCAGGCTGCGCAGCGTCCTCCGCGGCCGCGGACCCGAGGAGGAAAAAAAAGAGGAACGCCGTCGCGCGGATCGCGCGCGACGGCGCGCCCGGCACCACCGCTATTTCTTCGGCTGCAGCACCAGCTTCTGCACGCGCCAGTTGAGCAGCTCCGCGACGTAGAGCACGTTCTCCGAGGGACAGGCGATCTCGTGTATCCAGCCGAACTGCTTCAGCTGCTTGCCGGATTCGCCCAGCACGCCGAGCAGCTTTCCGTCCAGGGACAGCTTGAACACGCGGCCCGGGAACGCGTCGGAAGCGTAGAGCACCTGCTTCGGCCCGGGCGTGATGCACACCGCCCACGGCGCGCCGGGCATCATCGTCTTCGGCCCGCCCCCCGCCTCGATCTTCGCGAGATCCGGCAGGTTGCCGATCGCGGGGCGCGCCTGCGCATCGTAGGGCACGTCGATCGTGAACTCGCGCTGGAACGCCCCCTCGCCGTCGAAGACCTGGATGCGCCGGTTGCCGCGGTCCGCGACGTAGATGTTGCCCTTCGCGTCGGCGGCGATCGAGTGCGGCGTGTTGAACTCGCCGGGCTTCGCGCCCTTGCTGCCCCACGATTTCACCCATTTGCCGTTCCTGTCCACCTTGGCGACGCGAGAATTGATGTATCCGTCGCTGATATAGGCGTTGCCGGCCGCGTCGAAGGCGACGTCGGTCACCTGTCTGAAGCGCCCGTCTTCATGAGGCAGAGGCGGATTGGGACGCTCGAGCGGCGCCGTTTCCCGGTCCGATGCTTCCTGCTTGCGCCCGAACACCATCGTGACACGGCCCCGTGGGTTGAACTTGACCACCATGTCCGATCCCTTGTCCGTGACCCAGATGTTGTCGTTCGGGTCCACGCGGACGGTATGGCCGAACGACCAAGCGTACAGGTTCTTGCCGATCTCGCGCACGAAATTTCCTTCGGGATCGAACTCGAGCAGCTGCGCCGCGGCGGCGGAGTAGGCCGGGCCCGTGGTGTTGCCGCGCGACAGGACGAAGACGTGCCCCTTCGAACTCACCGCGACGCCGGTGACTTCGCCCAGATACAGGTCCCTCGGCAGCTTGAGCGGGTCGGTCCCGTCGAACGGAATCTGCGGCACCGCGTCCTGTGCCAATACGGGTGAGGCAAGCAGCATCAGGCCAAAAAGCAGGCGTTTCATGACATCCTCCTTGAGCGGGTGTTGCGGCGCAGTGCGCCGGGGACTCCTCCTGCAACGGGCGAGTATAACGGCAGACCCCGTGTCGGTGAGCGCAGCGGCGGCGAATTGGACTAAACTATCTCGCGTCGCTCCGGGCCATGGTGACGGCACGGGCGGGCCTTCAATCCAATTTCTTTCGTCAGGAGAGTCTTGTGCCAACCGGAAAAGTGAAGTGGTTCAACGCATCGAAGGGTTTTGGCTTCATCCAGGCAGACGATGGTTCGAAGGACGTGTTCGTGCATGTCT
>QHWF01000532.1 GCA_003222455.1 Acidobacteriota bacterium | reverse complement strand
ATCGAACGCGGTCGGGACCGGACCAGCCGGCGTAAGCTCATGCGTGAGGACGTCATCCTGAAATTCCGTACAGACAACGGCCTTATCGCCCAAGTCGGTCGCTCAACGCCTCCAGCATGCGCAGGCCCTTGTGGACAGCTTCTGTTATTCTCGTCTGATCGTAATTCCGTTTGCTGTAGTCGGGATCGCCGACGAAGGTACGCAAAAGAGCGTCCAGGTCTCGCAGCTGGCGTCCCGACGCTCGAGCCTTCAGGAGCTTGATCTTCTCATAGTCCACGATCCCTTCGCGCAGTTTCTCGAACCGAATGCTGCTGTTGGCTCCAGGGTAGACGAGAAACTCATCGCCCGCGGGCCACAACGCGTGGCGCGCGTCACGCGCCGGATCGGCCGGCCAGGCATCGTAGGCCCAGCGCAAGAATCCGTCATACCCGTACGCCGCGGCGTACCAACCGATATATCGGCCTTCAATCGGCGGCGAAAACACGAATGTGTTGGGCTTCTGCGGCGTG
The DNA here is from genome assembly GCA_003222455.1 of Acidobacteriota bacterium. GTDB lineage: Bacteria > Acidobacteriota > Vicinamibacteria > Vicinamibacterales > CAVVIG01 > QHWF01. The sequence goes on along the minus strand of QHWF01000532.1, from coordinate 3,530 downwards.
CAGCATACGTAGTACGTCGTTGTACCTCCGCGTGCCGCTCGGGCTTTCAGGGCCAGTTGGCTCGGCTCAGCCGTGATGATGGGCGAATAGTCATCCAGCAGCGAGTCCAGCTCCGCATGCCAGTTGCCGGCGTACGTGATTCTCCATTTTGGAGAGTGTGCCCTGATCACGCGGATCGCGGCGAGGGTATACGCTATCTCGTTTTCATTGATCCCCAGGTAGGTCCGATCAAACCAGCCGCGCTGCTCCAGATGGCCCTTGAGATCGGTGAGAAAGGCGTTCCACACCGACGCGAACTGCGCGGAATCGGGCGCCCAGGACTCATACACGTAATTCCCTGATTTCTCATCGAGGTAGCGGAAGCGGTTCCCCCACGGCAGCGGCGTATAGATCGTGATCGCCTTCGTCACGCCCACTGCGGTTGCCAGCTCCACATACTGATCGAAGATGTTGTAGTCGAATTTCCAAGTCCCATCAGCCCGCTTGGTCCAATCGATCATTGCCCCTTCGATCATGTAGGAATTGTCGGACCAGGGGGAATGGACGGCGTAGGTGGTGATGTATTTTCCGCCGGCATCCGCGTACAACTTGAGATGCCGCCGCAAGAGTGCTTTGTGCTCTTCCGACCAGGGCTCGACGTGGTAGTACCAGGCCACCACCCAGGGATTCTGCCATAAGTCCAATCGGAACGTCCAATCGCCCGGTGGCGGCAACGTTTGGTCCTTGACGGTTATCGCTACTCGCAGTGTCGCGCGACCCTTCTCGGAACTGACGTCAACCGTTCCCCGGTACAGGCCGGGTGTTGTGCCTGCGGGAATGTCCAGCGACAGCCAGATCGGCCTGACGCTGTTCGCGGGCAGATCGAACCGCTCGAAGGGCTCCAGCCGGTCCGGCATGAGGTAAGGCGGGTTCGAGTCGGTCGCGCCGCAGCTCACCTCGTTGGCGCCGTAGGGGTAGTTCGAGACGACATAGCGAACGAGATAGACGTGCACAGCGCCGCTCGGGAGCGCAGCGCCGCTCGCGTTCACGAGATCGCTCACGGCGACGCGAATCTGGTCTACCGTGTCCGGTGACCAGACCACTACCTCCGCATTCAACCGTTCACCTTTCCAGCCGCTGGCTTCCCATGACTGGGATTGCTGCGGCAGGTCCGGGACCTCACTCCTGAAGTAGGCCTGGTCGGTGGTCGCGAACGAGACGTTCAGCCCCTTCGGCTGCACCGACCATTTCTGTGGATCGCTCGGCGAGTCGAACGTGTATTCCGGCTGAAAGTGGAACGGCGGGACGCGGACCTTGGCAGGATCAAGTCGGGCGCGCTGCGTGCCGTCCTGGCCGTGAAGGGCAGCGGCGATCAGACACGAGAGACAAGAGACTGCCAGAATCCTGCGCATTACCAGCCCGGATTTTGGGTGAGCGTGCCCTTTGACAATTGAATCTGCTGCAACGGGATCGGGTTGAGGTAGTGCTTCGGGACGACGAATTGGCGTGAGGCCGCCAGCTCCGAGACGACGAAGCCGCCGGCGTCGACCTGGATATCCGTACCGATCACCAGGCCGGGATCCCGCTGCTGGTATTCGGTGCCGACGAATTTTACGCCGCGCAACGCCTGCGGCATCTCGGTTTCGGCCGTCTTCCAGCGCCGCAAGTCGTCACGCCGGAAACCTTCGAACGCCAATTCCACGGTCCGCTCGCGCCGGATCTCCGTCAGCATGTTCAACCCGTTGCTGTTCACAAAAGCGTTGGTTGCCGATGAATCCGGCATGCCAACCCGGCGGCGCAGCGCGCCGATCGTCCGGTTCAGGTCGCCATCGGAGATCACACCGTCCCGCTCAAACAGCGCCTCGGCGAGGTTTAGCAAAACTTCCCCGTAGCGAAACTCCTTGAAGTCGTACTGACCGACAAAGTGCGCCGCATCGTCCGTTTCGTCCAGGAATTTGCGCAGCATGTAGCCGGTGCGAGTGGCGTTCGTGCCCGAGAAGCCTGGAATCACCGGGTTGAACCCATTCTCCTGGTGGACAGTGGTGCCGGGGACGATGAACGTCTGGGCCATTCTGGGGTCCCGGTTTTGAAATTCAGTTGTCTCCAGCGAATCATATCCCTGAAACTGCGGCGAGATCGTAATGGGCAAGCCGTCCTTGCACAGGTACATGTCGGCCAGCTTCTTCGTGGGGATCATGTAATTGAACCACAGTTCTCTGGTCCAGTTGTGGGTGGCGCGACCCGCGTAATACCGTTTGGCCAGGATCACTTCCTTACTATCATCGCCCTGCAGGATGAACAGGAACTTGTAACTGCTGTCTGTGCCGTGGTCGGTATACAGGCCGTATTCACTTGATGCAATGAGTTGCTCCGCGGCAGCGATGGCGTCCGCGATCATCGCCGTAGGACTGCCTTCGGCGTGGTACTTGAGCCACGTGCCCTGGTACAGCGCCGCCCGCGCTTTCAGCGCGAGCGCCGCGCCCTGCGTCACCCGGCCCATCTCTGCGGCGCTGAGCTGGCTCTGCTTGAGGAGCTTCGGGATGGCGTTGTCGAGGTCGGCAATGATGAAATCGATGACTTCTTGCTGCGTGGATCGCGTCGCGTACACCTCTGGCGAGGTCACGTCGAGCACTTTGGTGATCAGCGGTACACCGCCGTACCTCTTCACCAGGGTCCAGTAGTTATAGGCGCGGAAGAACAACGCCTCGCCAACCCACCGGTCGATCTGCGATCCGAGACCTGATTCTTGTGCCTTCTGAAGCAAATAGTTCGTGGCTCGGATGCCGGCGTAGGAATTGTCCCAGACCGTGTCGTTTGCCTGGGGCAAGAAGGACCCGTTACTCAGGGAGGACATCACACTGTTGCCGCTTCCCGTGGCAATATCCGAATTGAGCTCGGTGTAGTTCTGCGCGCCCAGCAGTCTCCAATAGAAATCGTTGGCGGCTAGCCTAAACTGGTCGGGTGTCTTCCAGAATGACGCGTCCGAGACCTGATCCTTGGGACCGAGGTCGAGGCCTTTGCAGCCCAGCGCCAACATGAGGAGGGCGCCGGTGTACGTGACAGTGAGCCGGTTCATGAGTGCGCGCCCCATCAGAAGGTGATGTCCATGCCGAAGGAATACAGCCGCTGGAATGGATAGTTGAAGCCGTTCGCGATCGACTCGGGATCCCAGCCGCCCTTCACATGGTGCTGCTCCCACAGGTCAAACCCACTGAAATAGACTCTCGCGTGCGTCATGCGAGCCCGCGCGATCAGCCGCTCCGGGAGGGAGAACCCGACCTGCAGATTCTTCAACCGCACGTAGGCCCCATTGATCGCCTGCAACGTCGACGGCTGGTAATTCCAGAACCGGATGTCGCCGTGCGAGAGACGCGGATAGGGCGCGTTGGGGCGATCTTCGTTCCAGGTTTGGCCATAGTAAAACAGCGGCGGTTGTCTCCACCAGTCACTCCAGGGCATGCGGTAGTCACCATCCCGGAACAGCGTCCGCTTGCCCACCCCCTGGAAGAACACGCTGAAATCAAACCGCTTCCATCCGGCGTCCAGGTTTA
>QHWF01000531.1 GCA_003222455.1 Acidobacteriota bacterium | reverse complement strand
GGCACGCGAAGGGAATCCAGTGGCCCATACAGGGTCCGCCCCGCGCACAGGGATCACTGCCAACGAGCAGACGCCAGTTGCACCGACCGCCGCCGCGCCCCAGACGCCCCCGCCCGTTCGGATGAATCCGGACGCGCGCGACGCCGGGGTTGGGGCGACATCTGTCAAGCCGCAGACCGCGCCACAGCAAGATCCGGCCGTGCCGCCAACCGTCGGGATCGATCCGGCCACGGCGCTCGCGCTGCTCGATCGGATTCAGTCGATTCTCGAGGGGGCCGCGAAAGGTGAGTCGCCGACCTCGGTTGCTCCGATCGGGACGTCAGGTACGGCCGGCGGCAAGGCGGCGGCAAGCGGCAAAGTCACACTCGATCGCGCCCTGTTCGACGAGATCCGCGCCGAGCTCACTCAGATCCGGGCGCTATTGAAGAAATAAGGTCGCCGCTTCGATTGCGCCGTGCAGGCAGATGTCCTGCGACAGGTTGCGAAGCTCCGCGGCCACGGCATTCGCGTCACTCTCGAAGGGCACCGGGACCGTCAGCAGCGGCACACGTCCACCGCTGTCCACCACTGCGTGATAGCTATCGAGGACCGCGGTCAATCTTGCGGGCGCCTCGCCGACATCAATCATCAGCAGCGCGTCACCGCGCCGGTCTTCCTCGACCGACGGCATCAGATCGCGTGACCAGCCGAGCCGCTTCGCCAGCCAGCCCACGCACAGCCAGGCCAGCGCGCTGTCTCCCGGACGATGCAGGACGCGCACGTGGCCGCGGCGGAGGTCATCGAGATCCGCGACGGTGCAGGCATGGAGCAACGCCTGCCGGACTGGAGCCAGCCGGCGCCAGTTGAGATCGGCCAGGTCGAGGCGGCGGCCTGGTCGGATGAGAGACGCGGCCGCCGACATTCCACGGCGCACATCACGCCAGCTCCGACTGTCGTACACGAACTGACGGCTCATCCCGATGATCGCGTCGAGCGGCGGCATCCGCGAGAGATCGTCCATCCACCAGACAGACGTGGGGACATCGCCCCGAACGAGCTGCCGTACGATCGATGGCAGGCAGGCCTCCGCGCATGTTGATTCGATCGCAATCAGCTCGATGCCGAATCGCGAGCCTTCCGGTCCGAAGGTCAGCACGCCGATGGTCACAGCAAACGGCGCACGCGTCCCGGAGGGATCGGGCTGGTGCTCGAGGACGATCAGCCGGCTTGGGTGTCTTGCGACGACGTCTTCGAGCGCGAGCCCGGCCGTAATAGCATCGCCCGGGCCCGCGCGGTCTGCGGCGTCGGGCTGGCGAAACACGATGAGATTCGACATGACCGCTCGTGCAACAGGACCTTGCTGGGCGACATCGCGCCACAGCGCCGCGAGGTCGGGCTCGATCGCTTCAGTCGTGCTGGATCGCCTGACATGCGTGGTCATGGTGCCTTCCATTCGCGGCCCATCGTGCGAACGAGCCGGTCGGCCTCGGGTGGCCCCCATTCACCGGCGGCGTACGTCGGAATCGATGCCGTGGAATCCGACGCCCACCGATCGAGAATCGGCATCACCCAGTGCCAGGCGGCTTCCACCTGGTCGCGGCGCATGAACAGTGTCTGGTCACCGGCCATCACGTCGAGCAGCAGCCGCTCGTAGGCTTCGGGCGAGGTGGCGCCGAACGTGCTGCCATAGTGAAAGTCCATCTGCACTGGGTAGACGCGCACGCGCGGCCCGGGAATTTTCGACGAGATGCCGAGCGCGAACCCTTCGTCCGGCTGAATGCGGAGGGAGAGGATGTTCGGATCGAGGCGCGCGCCGGGGTTGCGGTTGAAGAGGATCGGCGGCACCTCTTTCAGATGGACCGAAATCTCGCTGGCGCGCTTGGGCAGTCGCTTTCCCGTGCGCAGAAAGAACGGCACGCCGGCCCACCGCCAGTTGTCGATCCAGAGGCGCAGGGCGACGAAGGTCTCCGTGCGCGAACCGGGATCGACACCGGGTTCTTCCCGATAGCCGGGCACAGGCTGTCCCATCACGAACCCGGCTTCATAGCGCCCGCGCACCGTGGACGTGTCCACGTCCTCGCCCTGCAGCGGCCGCAGCGACTGGAGCACCTCGAGCTTCTCGTCGCGGATCACGTCGGCATCGAGCGATCGCGGCGGTTCCGTCGCCACGAGACACAGCAGCTGCAGCAGATGGTTCTGGACCATGTCGCGCAGCGCACCCGCGCTTTCGTAATACCCTGCGCGGTTGCCGACGCCCTCGGCTTCCGCGACCGTGACCTGAACGTGATCGATGTATTTCTGGTTGAACAACGGCTCGAAGATGCTGTTGGCGAACCGAAGCACCAGGATGTTCTGTACCGTTTCTTTCCCGAGATAGTGATCGATGCGGTAAACCTGGTGCTCGTCGAAGACCTGCGCGATCGCGTCGTTGATGGCGCGCGCACTCTCCAGATCGTGGCCGATCGGCTTCTCGACCACGATGCGCGCGGTCGGCCGCGCGGTTCCCTTGACGATGAACCGCGCACGATCGAGCTGCTGCACCGTGGGGACGAACAGCGACGGCGGCACGGCCAGGTAATACAAGCGATCGCCAGGCAGCCCGCGTTCGTGTTCCACGACGTCCAGCCGCGCGCCGAGGCTCGCGAGGGAGCCGTCGATCGAGGCGCTCGCCCAGAACAGGTTCGCGGCGAATGTCGGCCACGCATGCGCGTCGATCGGCCGCCGCGAGAACGATTCGACGCCGGTCCTGGCGAATTGCCGGTAATCGTCGTCGGTCATCGATTTGCGGCCGACGCCGGTAATCGCCACGCGCGGCGGCAGCAGCCCGTCGAGATGGAGGTTGTAGAGCGCCGGCAGCAGTTTCCGGTGTGCCAGGTCGCCGGCGCCGCCGAAGATGACGACCGACACCGGCTCGGCGGCGATCGGCGGCGCCGTGCCCGCCGCGAGCTGTTCGTACAGCGACGTGTCGGGCGCAGTGAGGACGGGTTCAGGCATCGTGCGTGCTCGCCTTCACCGCGTGTCCGCCGAACTGATTGCGCAACGCGGCGAGGAAGCGCCCGGCAAAGGGATTGTCCTGGCGCGAGCCGTACCGCGTGAACAGGGCCGCCGTGATCGCCGGAAGCGGCACGCCACGATCGATGGCCTCCTTCACCGTCCAGCGGCCTTCGCCCGAGTCCTCGACGTACGCGTCGAGGCTCGACAGATCGGGATCCTGCGTGAGCGCGCGGGCGGCCAGATCCAGCAGCCAGGATCGGACGACGCTGCCGTGCCGCCACAGTTCGGCGACTGCGGCGGCGTCGATTTTGTAGTCGCTTTGATGCAGCAGGTCGAAGCCTTCGGCGTACGCCTGCATCAGGCCGTACTCGATCCCGTTATGAATCATCTTCACGTAATGCCCCGAGCCGTGAGGCCCGACGTGGAGATAGCCGTGCTCGGGTGCAAGCGTCCGAAAGACCGGCTCGAGCCGTTGACAGACGTCGGTCTCGCCGCCGACCATCAGGCAATATCCTTCCGAGAGGCCCCAGATACCGCCGCTCGTTCCAGCGTCGACATAGTGAATCTTCCGGTCCGCCAGCATCGCGGCGCGCCGGACATCGTCATGAAAGTTCGTGTTGCCGCCGTCGATGATCACGTCTCCAGGCGAGAGGACGTTC
>QHWF01000486.1:6928-7909 GCA_003222455.1 Acidobacteriota bacterium | reverse complement strand
ACGAGATGATGTTCGAGGAGATCTCCTATCAGACGAGCGCCATCAGCGCCGAGGTGTCGGCCGGCGGTGTGCGTGCGAACATGATCCCGAGAGACGGCGGCAACACGTTCAAGGGCGCCGGCTTCTTCTCGGGCGCCACCAGGAGCCTCCAGAGCAGAAACGACGCGGATGCCCGCGCGCAGGGCCTCACCGCCCCCGATGCGCTGAACAAAGTGTGGGACGTCAACGTCTCCGAGGGCGGCCCGATCAGCCGCGACCGGCTGTGGTTTTTCGCCTCGTATCGCGACTGGGGCGTCTACCAGTACATCGCGAACAGCTTCTTCAACGACAACACGCAGACGATTGACGATGCGAGCATTCGCAGCGGGATGCTGCGTCTGACCACGCACGCCGGCGGCAAGCACAAGGTGGCCGCGTACCTCGATCGGATCCGCAAGTTCCGCGGTCATGAGAATTCGGCGCCGGCCGGCTACGCCATCGCCGGTGAAGCCACGGACATCCGCGCGCCGAAGCAGTACTACACGACGGAAGCCAAGTACACCGGCACCCTCACCAGCCGGCTGCTCGTCGAGGCCGGCCTCGCCGTCAACAACGAGAGCTACTCGCTCGAACCGCTTCCCGGATCGGTGACCGTCATCCCGCGACGCGACACGATTCTGCAGCGATCGTTCGGCGCCTACGATGGCGGCTTGTACTATCGGGAGCCGATTCGCCGCACCGCGGTCGGATCCGTCTCCTACGTCACCGGCTCGCATGCATTCAAGGCCGGCGTGCAGTACGGCTGGGGATACTTCTGGCGGACGCGGAGCGAGACGGCGGATCTGATTCAGCTGTACCGCAGCGCTGCACCGGCGCAGGTGATCATCCACAACACGCCGCAGAATTCGCTGCAGAACATGAACGCGGATCGGGGCATCTACGCGCAGGACTCGTGGACGATGGGCCGCTTGACGATCAATCCGGGCGTGCGGTTCGAGCACT
>QHWF01000486.1:2505-6728 GCA_003222455.1 Acidobacteriota bacterium | reverse complement strand
CCTGGTTGGATCTGAACGCCGACGACATCGCACAGGGAGGCATTTCGTACCTCGGCGACGGCACCCGCGTGCCGTGTGTGTATCGAACGGCCGGCTGCGAAATCGACTTCTCAACCCTGCCCTCGACGTTCGGCGTGAAACCGAGTCAGCGGCCCGCGGCCGATCTGGCCCGCCCGTACCAGATCGAAACCAATATCAGCGTGCAGCGTGAGATTTTGCCGGGCACCTCGATCACCGCCAGCTACTTCCGGCGCGACTACCAGAACCTGATCTGGTCCGATAACGTGGCGATCGACCCGTCGGACTACACCGGCGTGACGGTCCCCGGCCCCATCAACCCTTCGGACGCCGTTACGATTTTCAACTTGAATCCGGCGAAGGCCAGCGCCGTCGATATCCTCGATCGAAATTCGACGTCGAATTTCAGGAAGTACTCGGGCTCCGACGTCAGCTTCAGCAGCCGCATGCGCGACCTGACCATGTTCGGCGGCGTCAGTTTCGGCCGCACCATCACCAATACCTGTGAGGTGGAGGATCCGAACTTTCTCCGCAACTGCGATCAGCAGCAGTATCACATCCCCTGGTATCCGCAGCTGAAGTTGAACGGCTCGTACCTGCTGCCGTGGCAATTGCAGGTGAGTGCCACTCTTCAGAGTTATGCCGGCGACGCACGGAATGCGACCGTCGACGCCACCATCCCGGCGGTGGATCCGTCACTTCGCATCAACTGGTCGGTGGACCGCACGCTGTTCCGAACGCTGGCGGGCGGGGCGCTCACGCAGTCGTCCGTGACCGTGCCGCTGATTCCGCCCGGTTCGAAGCAGCTCGATCGCTACAGCCAGCTCGATTTGCGGTTCAAGCGCCGGTTCCGCCTGTCGGGCGTGCAGCTCGAAGCCCAGGCCGACGCCTACAACGCGCTCAATACCGGCGCGATCCTCAATCGCGTGCAGACGTTCGGCACGGCCCTCGATCGTCCGGCCTCGATTCTCCAGGGCCGCCTGATTCGCTTCGGCCTGCAAACGAGATGGTGATGGTCCGGGGGTGCGTTCAGCTAACCGACACATGCACCTCGTCCTAGACCTGCAGCGAATCTCACGATCGAACGCAGAGGCCGCAAAGGACGCAAAGAAAGACACTGTTTCTCAGCGGCCTTCGCGGCCTTTGCGTTCCAAGGAGGCGTCATCAAGTCGGACACGCCCGGCGCGCGCGACCGGCGACGTCGGGTTCATGCGCGCGGCGATCAGCCGCCGCTGATCCGCCTGCAGCTGAAACCCCTGGCGCGAACGACTGAACAATTCCGCGGCCCCGCGTTTGGCCTGCATCACACCTGTGGCGGTATGCGTTTTCGACGCCAGCAGGTAGTGGCCAATCTCGTGGGCAAGGGCACGACCCATCGCACGTCCGAGCAATGTTTCTCGTTCGGTGATGGTCAGGGTACTGACGCGTCCGACCACGCCCTCGGAGGCTTGCAGCAACATCATGGCATTCGCGTGCGATAGATAGACTTCCTGTTGCGGCGATTCGGCCTCGAATATGATCCAGCCGAGCGGCATCACGTGTGGATCCTTCCCTGGAGTCCCGCGCTCGTCGCCAATCGTCACGTGCAAGGCGGACGGCCTCGTGATCAGGCCCGGCGCCGCATTCACATTCGTGGCAACCGGCTGGCGGTCCCACATCAGCATGAAGCCTGCGGCCCGCCAGATATCGCCCGCCTCCTCCATCGCGCGTGCGACGAGCGACGGCGAGATGGCTGGCGCCACCGCGACGGTCACGATCATCGTCGGCGGCGTCAAAGGGAAGGGTGAGGCCGAGAGTGCCGGCGCGGAGAGCAGTGCGGCGACGGCAAGGCCCGTGGCGATCAGCATCCTGTCCGCTATAGACGGATCCGATCGACAAAAGTTTGATGTCCGATCCCGCGACGATCGGACAGGCGAAGCGCACAGTGTTCAGATTTGAAAATCGACGGCGACGATGTGCTCGCTGAGGCTGACGCCGAGCTGCGCGACCGGGACGTGCTGTGGATCCTTCTGGTACGCGTCCAGTGCTGCACGGTCGCGAAACATAATCATGAGCCCGGTGTCGTACGACCGCGGCGATCGCACGACGTCTTCGCCAACCTTCAGGTCGACGACGCCGTCTAATGTGCTCAGAGCCCCGAGCCGCTCGCGATGCTGGGCCTGCGCCGTGTCACTGGTGTCGCGTTTGTACTTGAAGCACACGATATGCAGAAGCATGTGTAACGCTCCTTCAGAGCTCCTCGCCCTCGATTTCGTCGTCTGCCATGTCGACGACGATGCTATGGATGTCGATGCGGAACCACTGCCGGAACGTCTTCAGATCGCGCGGCTGCGGCCACGCCGACTCGTCATCCGTCCACGAGGAGAGCTGAAACTCGAACAACCAGGGCGCGTTTTCCTCCACCCATTCCAGCACGTCTTCTTCCAGCTCGAGCTCGGGCAGCAGGTACGCGGTGCCGTACGGCTGTGCGCGCGGGACCGTCACGATCCCGCCGGTTGCGGTGGACTCGTGGCGGCGCGTCCAGTCAATGTAGGGCTGCGCGCCAACGATGGAAATCGCGGTGCGGTTGATCACGCGCATGGGTGGATTGTATATGCGACCGCCGCGATCTGAGACTGTGAACAATGACTTCAGAAGAACGCTAAGGCCGCAAAGACTGAAAGTGGGCGCGTTCGCCTCTGCGACATTGCTGACGGTCCATTGAGGGCCAAGAACCTGCTTCGCGGCCTTTGCGGCCTCTGCGTTCAACGTGATTGCTAGACCAGCCGCACCGTGGCCGCCGGTACGTCGCTCCCCTCTCGCGTCGCCGCCGCCAGGCTGCGGGCGAGCACCTGCGCCGCGCGCACCGCGCGATCGGCTGGCTGCGAGGTGTAGCAGATGCGCAGCTCGTTGGCACCGCCTTGATCGACGTAAAACGGCTCGCCGGTGACCACGACGACCGACTCGCGTGCGGCGTAGTCCTGGACGGCACGCGCACGCACGCGCGGCCCGAGCCGGCACCAGAGGTACATGCCGCCATCGGGCACGGTGAAGCGGAGCGCGCCTGGCGGGACGTGCTGCCGGATCGCGTGTACCATCGCGTCGCGGCGCCGCCGGTGCTCGGCCTTCAGGGTCGTCAGATGCCGATCGAACACGCCCGTCTCGAGGAGCTGGCAGACGACGAGCTGCACGAGATTCTGCGTGTGCGGATCGATCTGCTGTTTGATCAGCGCGAGCTGTTCGATAATCGGATTGACGGCGCTGATCCATCCGAGCCGCAGCCCGGGCGCCAGCATTTTCGAGAAGCTGTTGACACGGATGACGATGGTCCGTGCCTCATCGAGCTTGAAGAGCGACGGCGGCGGGGTCGCTTCGAGGCCCAGCTCGCGATAGGTGTCGTCTTCGACGATCGGCACCCGGTACCGGGCGGCGAGCTCGAGCAGCTCGCGCCGCGTGCGAATCGGCAGCGTGACGCCGGTCGGATTCTGATGCGTCGGGTTCGTGTAAATCAGCTTTGGCCGGTAGCGCAGCAGGAGCTCTTCGAGCTCGTCGACGTCGGCGCGCACGATATCCCACCCGACCAGACGCGCGCCGGCTTTCCGGAACGACTGGATCGCGCCGAGATAGCCGGGGCGATCGACAATCACGGCGTCCCCGGGATCGACGAGGCAGCGCGTGAGCAGGTCGAGCCCCTGCTGCGCGCCGGAGATGACCAGCACGTGCTCCGGGTCGCCGCCGAACCGGTCTGCGAGCGCGGTGCGGAACCGCGGCATCCCTTCGGTCGGCCCATGACGCCAGGCGACGCTGGCGTTCTTCGTCAGCACGCCATCCATCGCCTGCCGGAACGCCTCGATCGGAAACGCGTCGAGCGCCGGCTCCCCCGCCGCGAGCGACAGCAGCCCGGGGTCGGACGCGGCGCGCACCAGGTCACGGACCGTGGTGTCGGTGGCCTGCAGCGCCGACGCGGCGATCTTTCCGCGCCAGGCGAACGGTGCGCCGCCACCATCGGGCTTCGCCGAGACGAACGTGCCACGACCGACGTAGCCACGCACGAGCCCGCGTGATTCCAGCTCGCGGTACGCGCTGACCACCGTGGCACGGCTGACGCCGAGCGTCCTCGCGAGATCGCGTTCGGGTGGCAGCCGGTAACCGGCCGGCACGGCGCCGCGGCCGATGCCGGCTTCGATGACGTCCACGAGGCGGCGATAGAAGGGCCGCGTGCGCGG
>QHWF01000486.1:0-2327 GCA_003222455.1 Acidobacteriota bacterium | reverse complement strand
AGGAGCGCATCATGAACGAGCTAGTCTACGTGAGCGGATCGTTCCGTCCGGCGGCCGAGGCGACAGTCAGCGTGTTCGACCACGGCCTGTTGTACGGGGATGGGATCTTCGAAGGCATTCGCGCCTACAACGGGCGCGTCTTCAAGCTCGAACGGCACATCGACCGGCTGTTCGATTCCGCAAAAGCCATTCGGCTCCAGATCCCCCACAGTCACGCCGAGGTCTGCGCGATTGTTGTCGAATCGTGCCGGCGCAACGGCATCACCGACGGGTACATCCGGCTGGTGGTGACGCGCGGCGCGGGCGACCTCGGTCTCGATCCGCGCAACTGTTCACGTGCGGAGCTGATCGTGATCGTCAAGGCGTCATTGTCGCTCTATCGCAGTCCCTCCAGCGGAATCCGGGTGGTGACGTCGACGTTCCGCCGCCATTCGCCCGAGACGCTCAGCCCCTCGATCAAATCGCTCAACTACCTGAACAACATCCTGGCGCGAATCGAGGCCAACGATCGCCAGGCCGACGAAGCGCTGATGCTCGACGTCCACGGCTACGTGGCCGAAGCGTCGGTCGACAACTTCTTCATCGTGACCGACGGGGCGCTGCTGACGCCGCCGACCGCGAACAACCTGGAGGGCGTGACGCGGGAGACGCTGCTCGAGATTGCGGGGACGCTTGGCATCGGCACCGAGGAACAACCATTCACGCTCTTCGACGTCTGGACCGCGAAGGAAGCGTTCATCTGCGGAACGGCGGCCGAAGTCGTCCCGGTCGTGTCGGTGGACGACCGGACGATCGGCACCGGCACGGTGGGCCCGCTCACCAGCCGGATCGCGGCCGCCTACCACGAGGTCGTCCGCGCGCAGGGGACGCCCATCAATGCCGGCAGCGGTGACGACAGCCGCTTGCCTGAAAGCCTCGTGCTGGGAGCGTGTCCGACTAACTGACGCCGCCGTAGAACGCAAAGGCCGCGAAGGCCGCTAAGAAATCCTGTCTTACTTTGCGTCCTTTGCGACCTCTGCGTTCGACCGTGACGTTCCCGAGCGTCAGTTCAGAGCGTATCGGCGCAGCGCCTCCAGCGTTCTGACCATCGACTCTCTCGCAATCCGCGTCACGATCGGCGCGGCGACTGGCCGGACGATCACCGGCACGTGCCGGCTGAGCGTCAGCGACTCCAGGTCCACTACGACGCCGTCCGTCATCTGGCGATAGCGCCAGTAGGAGTTCAGCCGCCAGAGAAAGCCATGATCGTCGCCGCCGACCTCCTCGATGCGAGTGGCGACGCTGCGCGCCGTGGCGAGCCCCGGTCCCCAGCGTTGAAACCGCATCTCGTGTTCCGTGTCGTACGTCACGGTCACAAGCGCGGTGCGGACGAGACGGATGTAGACACGTAACGAGTCGGGCGTGCGCGACAGGACGCGCGATGCGGCCACGTCCTCCTGCGGGGGTGGCGTGCCCGGCACCTGCAGTCTGTGCAGCAGCTGATCCAGGGTCACGCCCCGGAGGACGAGCGATCCACGCCACCGGCTGATCGTTCCCCACGGGATGCTGAGGCTCTCGCCCTCACACGCGATCGATGACGAAACCGCAGAACCTGCCGCGACCGTCGCATCATGGCGGGACCCATGAGCCCCGCGTTGACCGCCGCGGCTGTCGTCGAACCCCGGTGCCGTCGCCGCCGCCAGGGCGGCGCGCTCGCGCTCGAGGCGCGCTTCGACCTCGGCGACATAGCGATTCCACGCCGCCACCGTCGCGGCCGCCGGCGCGGCCTGAACCGTCGAGGCCGCGCACATCGCCGCGATGATCGCGGCCAACACAGTCCTCATTGCGTTCTACGGGTTCTATGCCTTCGGCGCCGGTTTGAAACACCCATCGATCCGACACCACGAAATTCACCACGCTCATCGTTACCACAGCCAGCACGTTGGCGGCCGCGCCCGGCAGCCTCATGACACCGACAGAGACCGCCATCAGGACCGCATTTCCTGCGATCGACGTGAGGCCGGTCGTCATGTTGAATCGGACGAATCTCGTGGTTCGTGACTCGACACACCGATGCCCGGCGGGTGACGACGGATGACGCGCACCTGATCGGTCGCGCCAGGTCCATCGGTCGTGCCACAGAAAATTGTGCACGACCGCGAGCTCGACGGCGACGATCGTCGCCGGTAGCCACGGCCACCGGCCGACCGTTGTCAGGATCGCAAACGCAGCGATTTGAACGACAAAGCCAAGCGCGCCCACGGTGATGAAGCGCGTCACATGGCCCGAGCCCGACACGACCGGCAGCTTCTGGAATCGAGGCATCAAAGCGCACGCTCCATCAACGT
>QHWF01000485.1 GCA_003222455.1 Acidobacteriota bacterium | reverse complement strand
CGCAGCAGATCGATCGTCTTCGCGCGCTGGGCCATAGCCCCTCCTGGCGATGGGGGTGCTATGACTCAGTGAACGCAACGAGTGGCGATTTACCGTCAAATTATCTTAGCGGCGATGCGGTTTAACGATGCAATGCAGCTTCGGATGTCCGCTAGGAGGCCTCTGTTGCTGCCTGTAGCTGGCTACGGCGCGACTTTCTCGCCGTGGCCGACTTCCGGCCCGCCTCGCGTTTCGCCGATCCTACGCCGCTCCGGCACCGGACGCAGACATAACTTTCCGGTCTTTCAGACAAATACGGCCAACGCAGCTCGCCACATTCGGAACAGGTCACCTGATAGGTTTGGGGCATTGGTTAATCTCCAGACTGATGTCGAACGACCGCGAAATCCGTGGTCGCAAGGTTCGTATTCCCGCAATTCGCAGTCGCAGGGACCGCAGAAGACTTCAAGAGATCCGCGCGGTAATCGGCGACGAGCGCTCTCGCGATAATCCGCGCCAGCTCCTCGGCAAGCAGGGGCGGAATCGCAGGCGGGGAACTGTCGGTTTCTGTGTCTTCGTTCTCAGTCTCAGTCATGATTTCTCCTTCTTGGGTTGATGGACTTGGTCACTTCTGCCTGTCTTGCAGGCGCGAGCGCCTGGGGATGCGTTTATTGAGTCAGTAGCGACCGGGGCAACAAGGGCGCGCGCAGGGCCGGGTGGGTTGGGGCCCGGTCCCGACAGCTCTCCCACAAGCGCTAACCGTGCAACGTTTCAGGCGCCGTAGTCAGAGTGCCGAAGCGCTTCCAGGAACACCGATTCGCCCCGCGTCAATCGCTCCCGCTCACGGAGTGATCTCCGAGATGCGCGTCGCCCAGTTGGCCAGGCTGGTGCGCGTCCCGCCGCACTGGCCGACGGGCGCCATCTCGTACTGCGCGAGGGTGCACGTCTGCCCGATGTACTCCGACGCGATCCAGATCGAGTGGCCGTCGACGGCTGCCGCGCCGTAGTCGCCCCATCGCGGGCGAATACCGACGGGCAGGCTGAGGGGTCTGTATTCGCTGAAACCGTCCTGGGGGCCCGCACCCTCGGCTGCGACGTGGACGTCGCCCGCGCCGATCTTGGCGTCGAGGCCGACGTAGGCAGCGCTCGGGAAGTGGTCCGGGCCGACCAGCGTGAAGGCCATCACGCCTCGGCCGCTTGGCGTCACGGCCACGGCCGGGTAGATCACATTGTTGCCCGGCACCGCGATAATGCCCTGCTGGAAGATGTCGCCGGAATGCGGATTGAGCACGAAGTAGGCAATGCCAGCGCGAGTCTCACCGTTCACCAGGACCGCGGTGCCGAGCGCGCCCCATAGCTTGCCGTTCGCAAAGGCTACCTGCTGCATCCGCGAGTCGTCACTTGCGAGGCGCGGCTCGGGATTCACGAACGGACCGCCGCCCACACCCAGCAGGCGCCAGCAACCCAAGCCGCTGGGCGTCACCAGCGCGGTGTCGGCGAGGCAGTCGCGCAGCGGCAAATCGCCCGCCTTCTGGTCCGACAGCGGCGGCCTCGAGTACGTCAGGGTCTGCACCGCGCGCACGGAGAGTGCGAGCCCCGAAGGCATAGAGTCGATGGCCTGTGTATTCGACACCGCCCAGACCAACACGTGGTCGGACACGGCTGGGCTGAAGAACACCGCGTCCGAGCTGAGAAAGAACTCGGTGCCGCCGTTGCTGGTGTCATAGATCCCGCCCGGCGACGTGGCCGGCGAGACAGTGAAGCCCCTCACCGGCGAATCATTCGGATCCGCCGTATCGAACAACACAGCGTTCACCGTCGCAGCGCCGGCGGCCAAGGCGCGTTTGGAGAACGCATACACCTGCGCTCCCCGAAAGCCGGAAGCAAAGAAATTGAACTCGTTGGTGGTGATGAAGAACGCGTTGGCGTCGGCGCCGAGGTGCGGGTAGTCGCCGAGGCAGGGGCCGTGGACGTTGACGCCTCTCACCCGCGCGATGCAACCGTGGTCGGGCGTCCCCTGCGTGCCGTCATTCTGGGCCGGGACTCGGTAGATGGTCCACGGGCCGAGCGGGCTCGCCGTCTGGCTGACGGCAATCTCGAGGTGGTTCGAGCCCGTGCGGGCGTCGTTGACGGAATTGACATCGAAGCTCAGGGCCACATGGAACCACCGCTGCGTGTCCCGGTCGAAGTAGCACGACGGATCGTTGATATCCGGGCCGAACGCGAGAAGCGGCGTCCGGTTGATCGCCGCGGGATACCCGAAAAACGTGTTGAGGTCGATCACGCCGCTCAATGGGTTGCCAGTGGTGTCGTACACGCGGAGCGCGCTGTTGACGCTCTCGAGCACGAAGCCGTTCCCGACGCAGAGCGCTTGGTCGGGTGGCTCCCAGGTGAACTGGCTGCCGCCGTTGGCAAACCGTTGGTCGCGGTGGTTGAGGCCGTCGAAGCTGCGGCTCAGTTCGGGATTCGACTTCGCCCGCCTCGCCGCGCTGGCAGGCACCGGCTGTCCCGGTCCGGCGCCGATCGTGCGGTTCACGAGCGGACGGGGATTAAACACCCCGTCGACCTCCACCCCGTCCTCGTCGCCGCCGACGAAGGCGGCTGAGAGCTCGACATCGGCCAGATCACCGCTTCCAGAAGGAGCTTCCTGCAGCATCGTCGTCCCGGCGCGTGAGACCTGAAAGGCCACCGGCCCCGCCGCCGCCACCGCAGCCGCCAAGGCGCACGCGAAGAAGCACACGACGGCCAGACCTGTCCTTGCGGTTGTCACGCTTGTCATGGGCTCCTCCTCCTCCTTAAGAGCGCCAGCCGTCCCGTGCGCATACATTGCCCACCTTTACATACGTGTTCCCGCCAGCGCGCTTTATACGTCTCGGCGTGATGCCTTGTCCACTACCGCGAGCGTCTGAGCCAGGCAGAGATCCGCCGACTTCGTAATGCCGACCCCTCAGATGCGTTTATTTAGTCACTAACGACACGGTGACGGCGGGCGCGGGCAGGGCCCGCTGGGGGTCCGGCCCCAGTCCCCGCAGCTCGCCCGGCGAGTGCCAAGCGCGTGAAGTTTCAGGCCCCGCAGTCAGGGCACCTAAGCGACAGGGCAGGTGGGCGTAGGCAACTGCGATCTGGGCGATCGGCTGCGGGTAGTCACCGACGTACAGATGTAGTCGGGTGACGGCGTTCACCTGACGTTCGGCTAAATCCCCTCGGGGATACGACAGAAATGCGGATGAGTGCTTGTTTGTACGCGGATTTCAAAGCTTCGTTTGCCTGAGTGATAGCCGTCGGCGCCTGGTGCGACGTAATCAAGTGAGATTCTCGCAAATCCTCAGCTGCGCGCGCGATTCAGTGGTCGTTACCTCGAAAATCAGTGGCAGATCCGACCGGCATACGGACTGACCGTCGCCTGCTCTCACGCTGCTGACGAGGCTTCTGCCGCACCTGCGGCCATGACAGTGCCCCGCTGCGCGTCCGCGGCAGGGAGCCGCTCCGCCCGCTGACGGAGGCGGTACGCCTGCACCCGTTCACGTGTCTTCCGCCGCCGCTCTAACAGGCTGCTACGCGGCCGTCCGACGGCCCTGACGGGCCTGATGTAACGCGACCCGCTGTCTTCCCCCGGCCCCCCTGTATTTCGCGTTACATCGGCCGTCGTAGGCGCCTTCTCCTCGTTCGCCGCCATGAGGCAGCGAGAACAGGTGTACGCCTCCGCGCTGGACGAGATCGTGTCCCGCGTTCCGGCCCGGATCCCGCAGTCGCGGCAGCTGAGCGTTTCTTCGGCGGTCACTTCGGTCGTCGCTTCCTGGCGCGTCGCCTTCCTGCGGCTCATGGACGCTGCCCCTTTCGATCGCGTCGCGCGTTCTCCTCGGCCTGGCGCGCACGCCACCGGCAGAAGAAGCACCGCTCGATGCGTAGCTCGTGACGGCAGAGCTTCGTGCTTGCTGCGCCGGCCTTCGGCCGCGTGCTCGGTGTTGCTGGAGCCGTGTGCCCGTGTCTGGGCGAGGTGCCTCGTGTAGCGTTTATCTCCGTGTTCGCAGTCATGGATCTCGATGCCCTCGGTTGCCTTGGTGTGCCGGCGCCCCGTGCGCCGAACGGATGAACAGGCGCTACGCAGAGACGAGACGC
>QHWF01000484.1 GCA_003222455.1 Acidobacteriota bacterium | reverse complement strand
CGCCGATCGATACCGACTGCTCAACGTACTCTTCGGCCAACGAAGGGAGGAACACTCGAAGAAGAATTCTTCGTGCGTTCTTCGAGTCTTCTTGGCTTTCGTGGGGCATCAACGCGGCTGATTACCCGATGCCGCTGAAAGAGTGGTCGACCCACAAATTTGTTCTTCGTGTCTTCGTGGCCTTCGTGGTCTATCAACGCGGCCGATTATCCCGATGCAGCTGAAAGCAGTCACCGCGCATCAAGCGTGCCCCTTTACGCGACCGCGAGCTGCCGCTCGATGAAGGCGAGCTTGTCGGGATTGCGGATCGCCCGGATTCCCTGAATCGCCCCGTCGCGGATCTCGAGCGCGTAGATGGAATCGAGCTGGCCGCGGACCCTGAACGCGAGCGCCGGCTCGAAGTTCGCGTCGATCACATTCACCGAGATGTCCGGCAACACGCCCTGCGCCGCCGCCACACGCATGATCCCGAGCAGCAGGTTGAGCACCGCGTCGCGGCCGGACAGCGGCCGCCTCGATGCCGCGACTTTGCCGCCGCCGTCGCCCCAGAAGCCCACGTCCTCGGCCAGCAGGCCGGTGAGCGCCGCCGGGTCGTTGGCAGTGAGCGCGGCCACAAAGCGTTTCGCCATCGCGCGCTTCGCTTCCGGATCGCCCGTGAACCGCGGCCGGCGCTCCGCAACGCGCGCCCTGGCGCGATGAAGGACCTGCCGGGCATTGGCGGCGGTCATCTCCAGCATGCCGGCGATTTCGTCGTGCGAGTAATCGAACACTTCTTTCAGCAGGAACACGGCCCGTTCTTCGGCCGACAACGTTTCGAGGAGGACGAGAAATGCGAGAGTGACCGACTCGTCACGCTGCAGCATCGCATCGGGCCTCTCCTCGGGCGATGTCAGTACCGGTTCGGGCAGCCAGGGCCCGACGTAGAGCTCGCGTGCCGCGCGCGCCGACTTCAACCGATCCAGGCACAATCGCGTCACCACCGTCGTCAGCCACGCCTTCGTGGATCGAAGATCGGACGGCTGCGCGTCGGCGCTCCGCACCCACGAGTCCTGGATGACGTCTTCGGCGTCGCTCGCGCTGCCGAGCATCCGGTACGCGATCGAGAACAGCAGCGGCCGGTACGATTCGAACTCGTCCACGCTGATCATCAAGTCAGTAAACCTTTTTGTGGCCTTCGCGCTTACCAAGCCGAAGCTCGCTGAATCGCACTTCGAGCGACGGCCTATCACGAAGGCACGAATTCTTCGTGGTCTTCGTGTTTCTTCGATCCTTCGTGATGAGAACTGTGCGTTCCAAGCGGATCATGCCGCCCTCGACTGGATCTCCGCCAGTCCGTCGCGATACGTCGGATACGATGGACGCCAGCCGAGCTCCGCTTTCGCCTTCGTATTCGACAAGGGCAGACGCACGGAGGTGACTCGCGTGAGATACGGAGCAATCAGGCGCGGGAGCCACGCGGGCACGGTGAACGGTCGTGGAGCGCCCGCACGTTCCGCGAGCGTCAGGACCATGTCCGTCATGCTGACCGCTCGATCGTCCACGATGTCGTACACGCTGCCGGCAGGCGCGCGGTCCAGTGCGGCCACCGTCGCGCGCGCCGCGTCCTCGATGTGAATGCACGGCAGCAGGCTCCGGTCGCCGCGAACAACCGGCAGCAGCCGGCGGCGGACGAGCGCCAGCATGGACTGCGTGGACGCCGTTTCCAGCCCGTAGAACAGGCCGTAGCGCAGCACGATGCCTTCGATCCGTCCGAGGCGGCTTGCCTCGAGGATCTGCGATTCCATCGATTGCACCGCGTCGATGCCGGCGCGGACGTCGGGCGGCGCGTCTCCCGGCATCTGGAGCAGTCCGAACGATCCGCCGATGAGGCGCTGCGCCCCTGCGGCCACCGCGGCCGCGAGCAGATTTCGCGTCCCGTCGATGCGAAGCCGATTGGTCGGCTCGAGATCGCGCGCACGCCGCGGACCGGCCTTTGGCAACGCGGTCAGCTGATGGATCACGTGAGTCGGACGCGCGGCGACCACCGCGCGGTGCAATGCATCGGCGTCGAGCGCGTCGGCAACGGCCGGCGCCGCGCCGAGCGCGCGCAGCGTGTCGACTTTTGCCGGTGAGCGCGTCAATGCCGTCACGTCGTGGCCGGCCGCAACGAGAGCGCGCACAAGGGGCACACCGATGGCCCCGGTCGATCCCGCAAGAAAGATTCTCATGACCTGTCCTCCAGCACCTTGCCGCGTCAGTTCCAAGCACGGTCAGCGTCAGTTCCGAGCACCTTGCAGCGTCAGTTCCAAGCACCTAGCCGCGTCAGTTCCAAGCACCTTGCCGCGTCAGTTCGAAGCATGGTCAGCGTCAGTTCCGAGCACCCACGCCGCGGCGGCAACCCCCGCGATTTCTGTGATCGCGAGAAGCACTGCCGTCGTCGCGAACAGCTCACGCCACCGGGCAGCGATGTGCGTGACATGGTCCGCGCCAATGATCGCGAAGTGGTTGACGATGCCAAAGATGAGCGCGCCGCCGAGGGTCGCCGCGATGATCCAGGCGCCGGGGATCGGCGACTTGCGCACCATCAGGAGCCCGGCGAGCGGACCGATCTCGATGACCAGCACGATGAACACGTTGGCGGCGAGCGTCATCGGAACAGCCGCCGCGGCATGGGCCGCGCCATGGACCAGAGTGACCGCGAAATGGCCGAGGACCAGCGCCCACAGGATCCGTCGAGCGGCGTTGCTTGTGTGCATACGTCCAGTCACCGTAACGCAGCCCTTTCACGCTTCCCAGGAGACGAGCGAGACCGCCCGGATGTGACAAACGGCCGGGATCAGTCCGATACGGCGAGCTCTCCTGGAACGATAGGACGAGTGCGAGGTAAGCGGCCGAGTCGAGCCAGATTCCCGACGAACCCCAGGATCCCGAGAAAGATCAGCAGCTTGATCGAGTCGCCCAGCCGTGTGCGCGGAAGCACTTTCCACATCGCCCAGAGCGCCGGCTGCGCCCAGCACACGGCCCAGACCGAACCGTAGAAATACCGCCGCTCGTGACCTTCGCCCTTCGTCGACGATTTGACGCGCGGCAGCTGACCGAGCAGACCGAGGATCCAGATGGTTCCCGCCAGCGGGAAATACCCGTAGCGATAGATCTGTTTCAGGTACCAGCGATCGGTGACGATGGCCGTCAGCAAGCCGGTCGTGTTCAGCACGGCGAAGGTAATCACCTCGCTCCATGCAAAGGTGTAGCAGATGCGCCGATACAGCGGGTTCGGGCGGTCCTCGGTGAAGCGGATGATGTAGGGCTTCGGTTCGACACCCGGCAGCCGTCCGCCAAGGCCTGCGATGGCGGTGGCGGTGAGGACGATCGTGAGCCAGAGCGCCATCCGCCGGTCGAAACCCTGAGCGAATAGATCAAACGTGAGCGGGCCGGGCGCGATGAAGAACACGAAAATCCAGATGGGCCAGTGGTTGAATCGGTAATAGAGCTTGTTGCGCTCGCGGATCTTCCGTTGCGAGGCGAGTTCGACAGGAATGGTGCTCACGGTTGCGATGTGGGTGATTCCTCGTCTTCGTCTTCGGCGCGGAAGACCGCGCGCCGCGCGATTTGGGAGTATACCGCGGAGCCGCCGTCAACGACGACGGCGTGCTGCCCCACATGCCGCGGCGCGCGCGCTGCGCCTCGCTCTCGGCGCGCTTCAACTCGTTCAAGCGGAGAAGCGGAGCGCGTGCCGTGACGCGCGCCAGCCCTTCGCCCACCAGCGTCGCATTCACGAACATCCCGTCATCGCGTACGACGTAGGCGAGGTGCCGGTTGTAGGCATCGAGTTTCGTGCCTTCCTGTTCGAGATGGACCCAGCGGTGGAGGATCAACGAGGTGAGGCGATCGCGTGCCTCGCGCGCAAACGGCGCCGCGGTATCGAAGCCGCGGCCCATTTCCGGCGCGTCGATCCCGAGCAGCCGCACCCGGCCGACGCGGGCGACGGCGATGGTGTCGCCGTCGAGAACGGCGGTGACGAGGACCGGATCCGACCGAGTGATGCGAGCAGGTGGGGATGAATGTTGAGAAACAGCAACAGCCGCGGCGAGCACGGTTGGCAGAATCTGCATACGCCTCTCCTGTTGGCGCGGGATTGCGCGAATCGTGGAGGCGCGTCTGCAAAATACCAACCAGCGGCGCAGTCGGAGCAAGGGCCCGACTCCCGGCGCGTCCGCCAACTTTCTCTTGAGAAGGGATGTCG
>QHWF01000483.1 GCA_003222455.1 Acidobacteriota bacterium | reverse complement strand
CTGCGCGCGATCGATGCGCTCGGCGCGGTGCGCGATCGGGAAGGGATCGCGCCGCTCAGAGAAGCGTTGTACGGAGGCGATTGGTGGGCGCCGCGGCGCACGGCCATCCTGCGCGCCGCCGTCGCCGCCGCCCTGGCCCGGATTGGAACCGACGAAGCCTTCGAGGTGCTCGAAGAAGCCGCCGGCTCGCGACGACGCAGCGTCAGAAACGCGGTGAAGCCGCATCTCGAGCGCGGCCGCTCGCGCCGGCGGCTGGCGGACGGACGCCAGAGGTGACCGCTCCGCGTTTCCAGCTCGCCGACGAACTGCTGCGGCGGTTCGCGGCCTCGCTGCGCTCGGCGCAGTTGTACTCGAAAGGCCACCCGATCATCAGTCGAAACGTCGAGTCGCTGTCGGCGGCCATCCAGTTGCTGCACGGTCTGGCGCCGTCCGTCGTCGTCGGCCTTGTCGGCGACGAAGTCATCGTGAACGACATGCCGATGGCAAAGGCGGAAGCGATTGGCCCGCTGATGAAGCGGCTGCAGCACAGCGGCGTCGAGCGCATCACGTTCGATCGCGGCGTGACGACGGAGGAAATCGGCAGCTTCGTCGACGCGATCACGGCGATGGAACGGCGGGACGGCGACGCCTCGGCGGTGGAACTGCCGGCTCTCAAACACATCCGCGTCGGACGCGTCGTCGTCGAACAGAAGGTCGAGGGCGATCTCGCCGACATGGCGACGATCAAGAAGCTGTACACCGACGCCGTGTCGGTGGCGGGACGCCTGTGGGAAACGGCGCAGCACGAAAGCCGACCGGACGCCAGCGCGGCGCGCACGATGATCGACGGGCTCGCTCAGGCCGTCGCCCAGAATCGCACCGCGCTGCTCGCGCTGACCACGCTCAAGAACTACGACAACTACACGTTCACGCACATGGTGAACGTGTCGATTCTCACCATGGGGCAGGCACGGACGCTCGGCATCGACGGACCGCTGCTGCGCGAATTCGGCCTCGCCGCGTTGATGCACGACATCGGCAAAGTGCGGACGCCGCTCGAGATCCTCCACAAACCGGACAAGCTGTCCGACGCGGAGTTCGCCATCATGAAACGACATGTGGTCGAAGGCGCCGAGATCCTGCGGGCGACCCGCGACATTCCCGCGCTCGCGCCGGTGGTCGCGTTCGAACACCATCTGCGGCTGGACGGCAGCGGCTATCCCGACGGCGTCAGGCGGCCGTCGCTGAACCTCGGCACGATGCTGTGCAGCATTTCGGACGTGTACGACGCCATGCGATCGCAGCGCGCCTATCAAGGGGCGTTTCCCACGGACCGCATTCTCCAGGTCTTGAAGCGGAACGACGGCCTGCAGTTCGATCAGAATCTGGTGCGGCGATTCGTCCAACTGGTCGGCATCTATCCGGCCGGCAATCTGGTCCGGCTGAACACCGGTGAAGTCGCGGTGGTCCTGAAAGTGCACGCGCCGGATCCGTATCGGCCCCAGGTGCGCGTGCTCTTCAACCGGGACGGCAAGCGGCTCGATCTCGCGTACGACTTGAACTTGTGGGAACCGGCCGACGATCCGCAGCGGCCGGCGTCGGTCGTCGCACCGCTCGATCCGGCCGCGTTCGATTTCGATCCGCTGATGCTGATGTAAGATCGCCGCGTGTCGTCCCGCCGATCGACACCGCTCGCCATCGCGCCACTCGCCGCGGCCCTCCTCGTCGTCTTCACCGACGCAGCGCGGACGACTGCCGTCGAACCGCCAAAACTGGTCGTGATGGTGGTCGTCGATCAGATGCGGGCCGATTATGTCGAGCGGTTTCAGCACGACTGGGCCGGCGGCTTCAAGCGGCTTCTGACCGAAGGCGCCTGGCTGCGACGCGCCGCGTATCCCTATCTGGACACGGTCACGTGCCCCGGGCATGCGACGATCAGCACCGGCGCCTTTCCCCGGACACACGGCATCCCCGAGAACGGCTGGTGGGACCGCGACCTGCGCAAGCAGATGACGTGCACTGAAGATCCGCGCCTGTCCAACATCGGCTACCTCGCGCCGGTCATTACCGGCGACAGCGTGCATCGCCTCCAGATTCCGACGCTCACCGATCAACTGCGCGCCGAGCGTGGCGCGCACGTCGTGACGCTCGCGCTGAAGGATCGCAGCGCCATCATGCTGGCCGGCCACGGGGGCGATGCGGTCACCTGGATTGGCGAAGCGATCGACAGCTGGCAGACCTCCCCGATCTATTCGACGACGCCCGTGACCGCCGTCAAGTCCTTCGTCGAGGCGAACCGCATCGCCGCCGATTTCGGCAAGACGTGGAGCCGGCTCCTGCCTGCGGCTCGGTACAAAACCGCCGACGATGGCGCCGGTGAAGCGCCGCCCCTGGGGTGGACGGCGACGTTTCCACATGTCTTGACGGGAACGTCGGGCCAGGCCGACGCCACGTATTTCGCGCAGTGGCAGCGCAGTCCGTTCGCCGACGCCTATGTCGGCCGGTTCGCCGCGACCCTGGTCGAGTCGCTGAAGCTTGGCCGCCACGATGCGACCGATGTCCTCGCCGTCAGCTTTTCGAGTACGGACCTGGTGGGTCATGCGTTCGGTCCAGGCAGCCAGGAGGTGCAGGACATGTACGCCCGCCTGGATCAAACGTTGGCGCTGTTGTTCGCACGCCTGGACGACGTTGTCGGCCGCAATCAGTGGGTCGTTGCGCTCTCGGCCGACCACGGCGTGACACCACTGCCCGAGCAGCTCGTGGCGGCCGGCAAGGACGCGGGCCGCATCAGTTCCGCCGCGGTCGCAAACGTCGTCGAGGAGCGGATCGGCGCGGTGCTCGGGAGCGGCCCGCACGTGGCGTTCGCCGCCGGCAATGAACTGTTCTTTCACAAGGCGGCATACGACGCCATCCAGTCGTCACCGGATCTTCTGCGATCCGTCGTGAAAGCGATTGACGGCATCCCGGGCGTCCACAAGGTCTTGCGTGCGGAGGACGTGCGCGACGCATCGAGCTCGAGCGATGTGATGCTCCGAGCGGCGGCGCTCAGCTACTTCCCCGGCCGCAGCGGCGATCTGATCATCGTGCCGAGGCCCGGGTGGGTCTTCGCGCCGCGCGGCGCCACGCACGGCAGCGCGAGCGCCGACGATCAACGAGTCCCCATCCTGTTCATGGGGCGCGGGATCAAACCGGGACGATACGACGAGCCGGCGACGCCAGCCGACATCGCGCCGACGCTGGCCGCGTTGTGCGGCCTGACGCTGTCGCATGCCGAAGGCCGGCCGATCACGGTCGCGTTGACGTTCTGAATCCAGCTAACGTAGAAGGAGCGAACGTCCACGATTGAACGCAAAGGCCGCAAAGGACGCAAAGTAAGAATGTATTTCTTAGCGGCCTTCGCGGCCTTTGCGTTCGATGGTGACGTTCTCCAGAACCGCATGAAGGACAAAGGACCGTTTTCGGCTCGCGTGCTGTCGGTCGTCCGGCGCATCCCGCCCGGCCGGGTCGCAACGTACGGAGACGTTGCGGTGCTGGCTGGCCGGCCGGGCGCCGCGCGGGCCGTCGGCAATGTCATGCGCGATTGCCATCGACCGGATGTGCCATGCCATCGCGTGATCGCGGCCGGCGGCCGGCTGGGAGGCTACGGCGGGAGCGAGGTGCTGAAGCGGTCGCTGCTGATGGCCGAGGGTATTCCTGTATCAGGCTCGAGGGTTCGCGAGCTCGACCGCGTGCAATGGGCCCCTGGCGGACGATACGGACGTCGGAAACCGCGGCCGCGGCAACGCCGTTGAGATCGGGCGGTGGCGGGTCAGCTACTGACGGGCGCGGCGACAGAATGGTCCGTGGCGTCCGCCTTTAGGCGGATTCTTACAATCCGGCTGAAGCCGGACCCCACGGGAGGCGGGACCCCACGGGAAGCCGGACC
>QHWF01000482.1 GCA_003222455.1 Acidobacteriota bacterium | reverse complement strand
CCGTCCGATCGATCCTCGTATCGACCATCGTCTTCTCGACCGTCACCGCGAGCAGCGCCATGAGGGCCACATTGACCAGGAAGACGATGCGAACGCTCGTGCCGCTCAGAAAGCCGGCGATGAACGGACTGCTGGCCATCCCCACGAGGGACGCACTCGTCAGCACGCCGAAGCCCGCGCCGTGCGCTCCGTCCGGAATGACGCTGGCCGCCGCGCTGTACGCGGCCGTCATCGCCGCTCCGACCCCGATGCCCAGCAGCACCGACGCCACGCTCATCGCCCAGACACTGGCAGACGCGGCAAACAGGAGCGACCCTGCGGCGGCCGACGCGGCGCTGCCGGCGATGACCGTGCGGGCGCGGAAGCGTTGCAGCAGCCGGCCGCAGACGTGATGGCCCACCGCGCCGGTGCATGCCATGATCGAAAACAGGAGGCCGGAGAGCACCGGCACTCGCGCGTGCGCGGTTCCGATCATCTCGACGTAAAGCGGCAGGACGGGCCCGAAGCTGCGATCGACGAATTGCAAGCCGAAAATCACCGCCATCATGAGAATGAAATTCTCGAACGCGAGGACGTTCCGAAACGTGACGCGTCCGGTCTCTTGCGGACCGGCCGGCGCCGCGTGTGTGAGGCGGTCGTCGTACATCACCAGCACGCACACAAGTGCGATCGCATAGAACGCCGCCGTGATCAGAAACGCCCGCCGCAGCCCGGCCAGGCCCGCGAACACGCCGCCAATCACCGGGCCGATAGCCGGTCCGAGACGCTGCGCCGTCTGCACCAGGCCGATCGCCGCCGGCATCCGCTCCCGCGGCGCCGACTCCGCCGCCATCGTCAGCGACAACGACCCGTAGCCGGCGAACGCACCCTGGACAATCCGTAACGCCAGCACCTGCCACGCGCGCGTCACGTACGCCATGGCAGCCATGATGACCACAAAGCTGACGAGCGATCGCTCGACCATGACCTTCTGCCCGTACCGGTCGCCCAGACGTCCCCACGCGGGCGCGAGCAGCGCCGTGAGGGCCGGCGTCACGGCCAGGCTGGCGCCCGTCCACATGGCGATTTCGGCGACGTCGTTCACGCCCAGCTGGCCGATGTAGAGCGGCAGAAAAGGCAT
>QHWF01000481.1 GCA_003222455.1 Acidobacteriota bacterium | reverse complement strand
TCTTCGTGACTTCGTGGTTGCATTTTTGGTGGGTGCATTTCGTGGGCTGGGCGGAGACTTGCCGGCCAGGCTCGCGGCGCCGGCCGCCGGACGCGCGTTATCGGGTGCGGGGTGCACGATGACGTGCCCCTTCGCACGGATCAGAAGTGAATCTTGACATCCTTGGCGGGCGTGACGTGGATGCTGTCGATGAACCGAATCCGGTGCGGGTCGTTCTGCATGATGACCGAACCGGTCCGAGTGCCATCGCCGAAAAAGCGGACGCCGCGCATCAGCGTGCCGTCGGTGACGCCGGTCGCGGCGAAGACGAGACTCTTGCCCGGCGCGAGATCCCTGGCGCGATAGATCCGCCTGAGATCCGTGATGCCCATGGCGCGGCAGCGTTCTTCGTCCTCCGGTTTGCGGACCACGAGCCGCGCAAAGATTTCACCATTGAGGCACCGCATCGCTGCCGCCGTCAAGACACCTTCGGGCGCGCCGCCGGTACCCATCACCGCATGGACGCCGGAGCCGACGACGGCCGCCGTAATGCCGGCCGAGAGATCGCCGTCGCCAATCAGCCGGATGCGGGCTCCGGTGGCGCGGATGTCGCTGATCAGCTGCTCGTGCCGCGGTCGATCCAGCACGATGACCACGAGGTCCTCGACTTGACGACCGAGACTTCGGGCAATCGCTTT
Source organism: Acidobacteriota bacterium (assembly GCA_003222455.1). Lineage (GTDB taxonomy): Bacteria > Acidobacteriota > Vicinamibacteria > Vicinamibacterales > CAVVIG01 > QHWF01. The sequence continues at coordinate 1,980 of QHWF01000481.1, read as the reverse complement.
AAGGTTGTCGGCCGGCGGCGCGTCCAGTTCGACGGCGTCCTTCGAGCTTGGCCCGACCACCAGCTTCTCCATGTAGAGATCGGGCGCGTGCAGCAGTCCGCCGCGGTTCGAGGCCGCGAGCACGGCGATGGCGTTCGGCGCACCGGTCGCACACAGGTTCGTGCCCTCGAGCGGATCGACCGCGATGTCCACCTGCGGGAACTCGTCGGAGGCGCCGTGCCCGTGCCGATCGCGCGCATGGGCCATCCCGACCTTCTCGCCGATGTACAACATCGGCGCCTCGTCGCGCTCGCCCTCGCCGATCACAATCGTGCCGTCGATCGGCACGCTGTCCATCACCCGCCGCATCGTCTCCACGGCAACCTGATCGGACTTGTGGCGGTCGCCTTGGCCCATCGTGTGCGCACACGCAATGGCGGCCTGTTCGACCACGCGCAGGAATTCGAGGGAAAGATCAGAATCCATGACGATCAACTCTCAACTCTCAAGTCTCAAGTCTCAAGTCTCAGCGGTCAGAGTTGAGAGTTCACACTTTGCTTTTCTCTCCAATGGCGGGCAGCTCACAGCGCGTCGGACGATCGCTGCGGTAGCCGAGCAGATAATCGGCCTGCATCAGTTTGTGGATTTCGCGCGTGCCTTCGTAGATGACCGCGCCTTTGCAGTTCCGGTAGAACCGTCCCACGGGGTACTCGTCCGAATAGCCATTGGCGCCGTGGATCTGGACGGCATCGCCTGCGGCCCGTTCGGAGGCGACGGTGGCAAACCATTTGGCGAGGCCGGTCTCGCGGGTGTTGCGGCGGCCGTTGTTCTTCAGCCAGCCCGCGCGGAGCCACAGCAGCCGCGCCGCCTGGTAGTCGGATTCCATCTGGGCGATCATTTCCTTCACCAGCTGGTGCTGTCCGATCTCGACACCGAAGGCCTTCCGCTCGAGCGCGTACTTCACGCTGGCGTCGCGGCACGCGCGAATCAGGCCGGTCGCGCCCGCAGCCACCGTGAACCGCCCCTGATCGAGCGCGAACATCGCAATCTTGAAGCCTTCGCCGACGCGGCCCAGCACGTTGTCCTCGGGCACCTCCATGTCGGCCATCTTGAACCACCCGGTATTGCCCGCGAGGATGCCCCACTTCTCTTTCATGGGGCCGCTCGAGAACCCCTTGAACGTACGCTCGACGATGAACGCGGTCAGACCTGACGGATCGCGCTGCTTCTTCTTCTCGGCGTCGGTCCAGGCGATGACCATGAACGTGTCGGCGACATCGGCGAGTGAAATCCAGCTCTTCTCGCCATTCAGCACGTACCGATCACCACGCTTCGTCGCGGTGGTCTGCATGCCGCGCACATCGCTGCCCGCCGACGGTTCGGTGAGCCCGTACCCCGCGATCCTGGTGCCCTGCGCCTGCGGAACGAGGTATCGGCGCTTCTGCTGTTCGGATCCCCATGTCAAGAGCGACAGGCAATTGAGGCCGGCGTGAACCGACATGATCACGCGCAGCGAGGTGTCCACGTACTCGAGCTCTTCGCTCGCCAGCCCGAGGCTGATGTAGTCCATCCCCGCCCCGCCATATTCCTGCGGGATGGAGATGCCGAGCAGCCCCAGCCTCGCCATGCCGCCCAGTATCCGATCCCGATCGAAATGATGATTGCGATCGTTCTCGCGGACATAGGGAGCCACCTCGCGACTCCCCCATTCGCGTACCGACTGCTCGAGCAGCCGTTGTTCGTCAGTGAGCTCGAAATCCATCATAAAAAAGTCAGGTAGGTCAGGTAGGTCAGGTAGGCCGGGTGGGTCGGGGAGGTCCGGTGGGTCGCGTCGGTAAAACCACCCTGACTCACCAGACCTCCCTGACCCACCAGACCTCCCTGACCTGCCACACTCACCCGACATAGAAGTGGCAGACGATTCACCGTAGCGCAGCCATTCAGGGCTGCCCTGCGGCCCGATGCGGGCCTAAAGTCCTGCGCTACCAGAGGCCGCCGATA
>QHWF01000480.1 GCA_003222455.1 Acidobacteriota bacterium | reverse complement strand
CGTCGCGTCCACCTTCGCGGCGCCGGGCTCCGCCGGTCTCGATGCGTACACGTCCTCGCCGGACTTGCCGAAGCTGACGCGTTCTTCTTTCTTGCCATCGTCGAACTTCACGTAAACAGTCAGCTCCGGTTTATCGAGACCGGTTTTGGCCGTCGACTCGGCGAACGACGTCGCGCGCATGTTGGACAGACGCGAGAGCAGGCTCTCGACCTTGTCCTTGTCGGCGTTGGCGGCGGTCGGGCTCACGCGGCGCCAGGTGTCCTGCGGGTTTTCACCCTGTCCTTTCGCCTTCTCGAACACCACCGTCTGACCGTTGCGCGTCAGCTCGACGCGGGTGGCGTTGTAGGAGCGAAACTCGAAGATGTCCTTCCGCCGACACTCGTCGGCGCCCTTCTTGAGATCGTCGATCAGCGACGATTCCGCCGTCATCACCATCGGTCTCGAGGCGTCACGCACGTAGATCGTGCCATCCGCCGCCTTCCCGCCGACGAGCAGGGTTGCGCGCGCGCTGCCGGCGTTCACGTTCACCGTCACGTCGGGTTTGTCGAGACCGTACTTCTTCAGATCGGCCGGCGCTGCGTCGTCAGCGGCAATCGATTTCATCTGCGCCGACTGCAGCCGCCCCATCAACCCTTCAACGGCGCCGAAGTCGGCGCGTGTCTGCACCGGCGTGGTGAGTTTCCACTCGGTGCCCTCTTTCGCAATCGCCAGGTTTTTTCCCGCGGCCGCCAGCTCGACGCGATCCACCTTGTCGCGCTCGAACTTCAGCAGCTGCTTCTCGCGCAGGCTGAACGTATCCTTGTTGAACGACGAGTCCTGATAGGCCGGAATGAGAAAGACTTTCTTCTCGTCGTTGCGCTTCGCAAACATGTCGGAGCCGGTCGGCGCCTTGTCGCCGACGAGCAGCTTTCGATAATCCTTGTCGCCGCTCGCCTTGAAATCGACTTCGAGACGCGGCGTCGCGAGCCCGTATTCCTTCAGGTCGGCCGGGTTCTGGTCCACCACCCTGACGATGGACGCCTGTGTGAGGCCGGACGTGATCGACGACACCTCGCTGTCGTCGGCCTTGGCGGTAATCGGCTGCGTGAGCTGCCAGGCCCCGTCCTTCTTGACGACCGTGGTGTTGTCGCCCTTTTCGGCCTTGATCTTCAGCTCCTCAATCTTGTCGGCTTCGAGCGACGCGAAGACCTTCTCCTGCTTCGACGCCGCATCGGTGGTATCGGATTGCTTCCAGGTGACAAAGTAGATGTAGGCGCCAAGGCCGATCAGGACCACGAGCAGGGCAATCGTTGAACGCAGGCCGCGCATGGATTAGCGCCTCCGCCACCAGGTATACACGCCGGTGCCGAAAATCGATCCGGGAACGATCAGCAGCGACAACCACATGATATTCGCCTGCTGGGTTGCCGTGAGCGTGATACGCCGATCGTCGGGTTCCTTCGGCCGGATCGAGATCAGGTTCTCCTGCTGCGACAGCCACCCGACGGTATTCATGAACAAATCGCGATTGCCCTGAATACCGAGCGCGCTGTTCGACGCAAAATCGGAATCGCCCATGACGGCGACGCGCGCTTCCGGCTTGGGCGCATCGGCGTTCTCCGGCTTCGATTCGTTCGACGGCGTAATCGTGGCGGAGGCGACCGCGCCGATGGTGATGGGACCTTTCTTGTCGCCGCTTGCCTCGTCGAGCGCGACCTTGCCGCTCGTCATCAGCGTCTTGATATCGCTTTCGGCCCAGCTGCGCGGGCTCGTTTCGACAAACGCCTGCGCCGTGTGACCGTTCACGCCGCCCGACACCGGTATGACCGACCGCGCCATCGGATAGGCGGTGAGCATCCGGAATGCGCCGTTCTTGGTGATGGCGTGCGACGGGTAACTCGCGGCGACCGGCACCGACGCGTCCGTTCCGAGGAACTGGCCCATACCGCTCACGTCGACGACCACGTCGTTGCCCAGATCCATGCCCCAGTCGTGGGCCAGCGCCATCAGGTTTTTGAGTGGTGGGCTGTCGGGCTTCTCCGGCGGATCGATCAGCAGCAGGAGCTTTCCCGCTTTGTCGAGATATTTCTTGAGCGCGTCGATCTCCTGCGGGAAGAAATCGGTCCGCGGTCCCGCCACGACGACCACCGACGCATCGTCGGGCACGGCACCCTGCTGCGCGAGCACCACCTTGTCGGTCGTGTAGTTCTCGTGCCCGAGCGCGGCGACGATGCCGCTGTAGCTTTCACGATCGGTTGGACCTCCGGCGATGTCTTTTTCGCCGTGCCCCTGCGTGAAGTACACCTTCCGCTGCTGGCCGGTGACGACCTTGATAACGGCGTTGGTGATGTCCTGCTCGGTATCGGTGGTCACGCGCTCGGTCCGCCCTTTGTAGTTGAGGACGATCGTGCCGTACTGCTGCACCTGGTTCTGCTTCGCGATGGTCGGCTTCTTGTCGGGATCGATGTATTCGATGTTGATCTGCTTCGACGCGTACTGATACTCCTTCAGTCGATCCTGGAGACGCTGGACCTGGTCTTCCTTCTCGAACGCCAGCATCTGGAGCGGCGCGTCGAGCTTCGAGATGATGTTGCGGCTTTGATCCGAGAGGCCGAACTGTTTGTTGGCGGTCAGATCCCATCGCTTGTTCTGGCGCGAACCGATGTAGTTGATGGCGACGAGAATGCCCAGCACCACGAGGACGCTGACGCCGGTGAGCGTCCCGTACCGCGCCTGCCGGCCGGAGAACATCGTCGCGATCTCGCGCCACTGCCCCAGCGTGTAGGCCAGCACGCAGACGAGGCCGCTCCACGCCAGGTAATACGCCCATTGTTCCTTCGCGGGAAAGCCGAAACGGATAGCCACCGCAATCATCACGAGCGCGGTCCCCAGCCAGCCGATGAGACTTAAAATGCGATTCAGCATGTACAACTCTCAACTCTCAAGGCTCAACTCTCAAGACTCAAACTCAACTCTCAAGACTCAAACTCAACTCTCAAGGCTCAACTCAACTCTCAACTCTCAAGTCTCGAACGCTCAGGATGGAGCGCTGAGACTTGAGACTTGAGACTTGAATCATCCTCGCCACCGTTCCGAGTCGACCGACTTCGCGGTCAGGAATAATCCAAACGTGATGAAGCTCAGGTAGTAGATCACATGCGTGGTGTCGAGCACGCCTTTTCCGAAATCGTCGAAATGGTCGATGATCGAGAGATATTGCGTGAGCTTGTCAACGGTCGGTCCCGAGAAACTGCCAATCCAGGTGATAATCCACAACATCAGGAACACCGCAAACGTCACCATGCCGGCCACGATCTGGTTTTTCGTGAGGCTCGAAATGAGCAGGCCCAGCGAAATGAAGCAGCTGCCCAGCAGCAGCAGCCCGATGTAGGCGGTGAAAATCGGCTTCCACTCCGGGTTGCCGTAGATGAACAGCAGCGCAAGGTGCACGAGCGTGACAGCGAGCATGATCACATACAGCGCGACCGCGCCGAGAAACTTGCCCATGATGATTTGAAAATCGGTGACCGGCGACGTCAGCAGCAGCTCGATGGTGCCCGAGCGCTTCTCTTCGGCGTACGTCCGCATCGTCACCATCGGCATGAGGAA
>QHWF01000479.1 GCA_003222455.1 Acidobacteriota bacterium | reverse complement strand
CAATCGCCGCGAAGGGCGTCGACTCGGTGTGATCTGAGGGCAGCGACGGTTCCAGGCAGGTGAACACGGCGGCGGCCGCAGGCGCCGCCGCGACCAGCACGACGAACGGGGAAATGGTCAGCCCGACCCAATCCGTGAGGTAGGCAACGATCGCCGCAGACGCGAGGAACACGACCGCAGCGAACCCGAGGATCACACTAAGTATCTTAGTACGTGAACCGCAGCCGGGACGGACCCTGTACGGAGCCGGGACGGAGTCGTCGCCACGGACCTCGGAGACCCCTGGACCCACCCTAACCCAGTCGGGTGCACCCGACCGACCCGACCTCCCCGACCTCCCTGACCTCCCTGACCTCCCCGACCTCCCCGACCTCCCCGACCCACCGGACCTCCCCGGCCTCCCTGACCTATTCGTATCTCAGCGCCGTCATCGGATCGATGTGTGACGCCCGATGCGCGGGGATCACGCCGGCGGCGAGCGCCACGGCCGAAAGCGCGATCGTGCACGAGATCAGGACCGTCATGTCCGATCCTTTCATCTGGAACAGGAGCGACTGCGCAAGTCGTCCGAGCCAGACCGCAGACATCAAGCCGATCGCGCCGCCGATGGCCGTCATGATGCCCACCTGCCGGAGGACCATCGCCCGCACACGTCCCGGCGCGGCGCCGAGGGCCATCCGCAGCCCGATCTCCCGCGTCCGCTGCGCGACCGTGTAAGCGAGCACGCCGTACAGACCGACCGCCGCGAGCAGTGTCGCGAGCGCCGCGAACGCGGTGGACAGCACGCTGATGAATCGATCCATGAACACGTTCTGGCGCACCTGCTCGGTCAGCGTGCGAAGGTTCTCGACCGGGAGATTCGGATCGAGCCGCGCCACGATCTTCGGAATGCCTGCGAGGAACGGATCGGGCTCGACACCGGTTCTGACATAGAAGTTGATCCCGCCGATCCGCTCGTCCTGCCGGTAGGGCCGGAAGAACAGCGGCGGCACGTCGCGTTTGACGTCGCTGTACTTCGCATCGTGTGCGAGACCGACGATCTGGATGTCGAGCGGGCTGTTCGCGCCGCCGTCACCCATGCGCTTTCCCACCGCGTTCCGTCCGAGATTGAACTTCTTCGCGAAGATTTCATTCACGATCGCGACTTTCGGCGCGCCAATCGCGTCGGCGCGCGTGAACTCGCGGCCCGCAAGCAACGGAATGCCCAGCGTCTTGAAGTAGTCGGGCCCGACTTCGTTGTATCGCGAATTGGTATCGGTGTCCGGTCCCGCCTTGAAGCCTTCGACCGACACGTCATTGCCCCAGTTGCTGTTGCCGAGCAGCGCGACGGCCGACGCCGTGACGCGGCTCACACCTGGCAGCGCGCCGAGCTGGTCCTCGAGCCGCTCGAACAGCTGGCGTGAGCGTTCCGGCTTGTAGCCATTCAACTCCGGCGAGATGCGGAACATGAGCACATGGTCGGCTTTCACGCCGAGATCGACGCGGCTGACATTCAAGAGACTCTTCGTGAAAAGGCCGGCCGAGACGAGCAGCGCCATCGACAAGGCGATCTGCGCGGTGGCGAGCGATGTGCGGAACCGGGCCGCGGATCGCGCACCGGCCGGCTGCCCCGCCTGTCCCTTGAGGGCCGACACGAGATCCGGCCGCGTGCCGTGCAGCGCGGGAAACAGTCCGAACAACAGGCCGGTGGCGATCGTCAGGCCGCCGGCGAACAGCATCAAGCGGCGGTCCACCGTCATCGACACCGTGTCCGCCGCTTGCGCGGGCAGGATCGACGCAATCAGATCCAGCGTCCACTGTGCGACGACAAGGCCGGCAACGCCGCCAAGCAGCGCGAGCAGGCACGACTCGGCGAGGAGCTGGCGTACCAGCTGCCACCGGCTCGCGCCAATCGACAATCGGACCGCCATTTCCGCGGCGCGCCCGGCCGAGCGCGCCAGCAGCAGGTTCGCGATGTTGGCGCACGCGATCACCAGCACGAGCGCCGTGACACCCAGCAGCAGCGTCATGGGCGCCTTCGCGACCGACGAGACGTTACTCTGGCCGCGGCCGCCCGGGTCCACCAGAATCGGCTTCGCTTTGAACCGCGCAAGGGTCGGTGCACTCATGCTTTTCTGCAGCGGCGCCTCGACGTCGTTGACGATCGCGTGATACGGCGTGGCGAGCGCGGTGCGCGCCTGATCGAGCGAGACGCCGGGCTTCAGCCGTGCGAAGAGGTACGCCCAGTAATTGCGGCGGTCGTCGAATCCTTTGAACGGCTGCGAGAACCCGCGCATCGTGATCGGCGCGAACACGTCCGGGTCGATTCCGAGCGTCGTGCCTTTGAAACCGCTGGGAGCCACGCCAACAATCGTCATCGTCTGACCGTTGACGATGATTGATTGACCCAGCACGCCGGGATCGCGGCCGAATCGCGACTGCCAGTAGGCGTGACCGAGCACCACCACGTGCGCTTCGCCCGGCGTCGGGTCGTCGTCGGGTCCAAGGAGCCGGCCGAGCGAGGGCGTGAGCGCGAGGACGCGAAAATAGCTGCCCGACACGAGCAGCCCCTGGCCGTTGTGCGTCTCGCCGCGAGCGGCGAGGTTCGCGCCGAAGGAGACGTGCGCGGCGATGCCCGTGAACGGCGTCTGGACGCGCTCGAGATCGCGGAACATCGCGTAGCTGAAGACCGCATCGCAATTGCCCGCCTGATTGCACGACTGCGAACCCGGTTTGGGCCCGGGCGCCGACAGGTTGACCAGCCGATGCGGTTCCGGGACGGGCATGTTGGCCAGGAGCAGCTGATTGAACAGCGAGAAAATCGCCGCGTTCGCGCCGATGCCAAGCGCCAGCGACACTATGGCGACGGTCGTCACGAACGGCGTCCTGAAAAGGGTCCGCAGGGCGAATCTGAACGTGGCCATCGTTGAGGAAGTAGACGGATCCTGGTCGGAATTGGTTTATCTTATTTTCGTGGACATCACGATTCGCCCCGCGACAGCCGACGACGTTCCGCTCGTGCTGCAGTTCATCAAAGCGCTTGGCGACTACGAGAAGCTCGCTCACCAGGTGGTCGCCACCGAGGCCGGGCTCCGCGACGCGTTGTTCGGGTCGAGGCCGGATGCGGAAGTGGTGATTGCGTTTGCCGGCGGCGAACCCGCCGGCTTTGCGCTGTTCTTTCACAATTTCTCGACGTTCCTCGGCCGGCGTGGTCTCTATCTGGAGGACCTGTTCGTGAAAGCCGAATGGCGGGGTCATGGCGTGGGAAAGCGCCTGCTCATCCATCTCGCGCGCCTGGCTGTTGAGCGGAATTGCGGCCGATTCGAGTGGGCCGTGCTCGACTGGAACGAGCCCGCTATCGAGTTCTATCGCCGTCTTGGAGCGCAGCCGCTCCACGAATGGACGGTCTTCCGCGTCACCGGCGACGAATTGCATGAACTGGCCGGGGTCGAACCGAACTCTGCTGCACACGGTCGGTCCGGATCGCGATAGAATGGCCCATTCGCGCCCGGCCACGTCGGCCCTTCAGCCTGGAGGAATCATGAGCGTTTCACGCCGCAGCTTCGTCGGGGGTCTTGCCGCCGCACTCGGATACCTCGGAACCGGGCCTGATCTGGACGTTTTCGCTCAGGGGCGACCTCAAGCTCCCGGCGCAGCGCCACGGATGCGCCCCGCGGCGAATGACGACTGGGACTCGTTCGCTCACCTGTCGAGCAACGAGAACTGCTGGGGACCGCCGGAGTCGGTGATGAAGGCCATGAACTCGGCCTGGAAGTACTCCAACCGCTACGGGTACCCGGATGGCAATCTGGTCGGCGAAATCGCCAAGCATCACGGCGTGAAGAACGAGAACGTGCTCCTGGGCGCCGGATCGGGCGAGATTCTCGATGTTGTCGGCACCACGTTCCTGCTCGGCGGCAAGAAGGTGCTCGGCGTCGAGCCCTCGTACGGCTCCGTCTATCAGCACGCCACCAGCATCAAGACCACGGCGATCAAGCTGCCGCTCGGCAAGGATTACCGCCAGAACATTCCGGAGCGAGATCGGCCTGGTGTATCTGTGCAATCCGAACAACCCGACCGGGCTCATCGTTACCAAAGACGAAGTGAAGCAGCTGCTCGACGGCCTTCCCAGCGGCATGCCGGTTCTGATCGACGAAGCGTATCACCACTTCGTGGACGATCCGAATTATGCGACGTCGGTGCCGTACGTCATCGAAGGACGGCCGGTGATCATCGCTCGCACATTCTCGAAGATCGCAGCGCTTGCCGGCATGCGGCTCGGCTACGCTGTCGCGTCGACGGAGAACATCCAGAAGATGCGGCCGTACAGCATGGGCAGCATCAACGCGCTCGTGAAGTGGGGCGGCGTTGCCTCGTTGAAAGACACCGCATCGCAGATCGACGTGAAGCGCAAGACGATCGAGTTGCGCAAGAAAACCGCTTCCGAGCTGGAGGCGCACGGCTACAGCGTGATTCCGTCGGAAACGAATTTCTTCATGGTCAGCATCGGCCGTGAAATCCAGCCGGTCATCGAAGAGTTCCGTCAGAAGAAGGTCATGGTCGGCCGTCCCTTCCCGCCGATGACGACCCACATGCGCGTGTCGGTTGGCACGGCCGAGGAGATGGATCGCTTCATGAAGGCATTCAAAGAGATCTTCCCCGCGAAAACACGGACTACTGCTGCGATCTAGCAATTCTGAATTCTGAATTCAGAATTCTGAATTTCGTTTTGAGGGGCGGCGATCGAAGCGATCGCCGCCCCTTTCTGTTCTGCGCGGTCAATCTGGATGCATGATTACCTGCGAGCCGCAATCGCGGACGCGGACGATGATCCGGTCCTGGCCGAGAAACGTGCCTCGCCGCGCCGCGTCGTGACGACGGTGAAGGGCACGTCGAAGAAGCGGCCCGCTTGACGGCGAACTCGCTGATTGGTCTCCTTCTGGTACTGGCCTTCCTTCCAGCCTCGTCACCGGCCGAGTGGTTTGCGTCCGGCCCCGGTCGCGCGGCAGCCGTGCAGGGGGCAACCGATCGTGTTCCGCAACACCCTCCGATTGCGGCCAGAGTCACGCGCGTCGACCGTATCCGCAGGCCGGTCGAGTTTTCGAATCCGGCTCTCAGAATGAGTGGCACGATCGAGCCGCGTGCCGGCAGCCTCCTGCAGCTGATCGAGATTGCGCTCGGCGATACGGACGTTGAAGCGGAGGCAGCCACCTTCCAGCTCGTCACCGCCGACGACATTCGATACGCTCCGATCGCCGTGGGCGGCGGCGCCCAGCTGCTGTTTCCGCTCGACCGGCTGCCGATCGGCCATGAGATGACTCAGATCCTGCCGGTCGATGGAATTATCGCGGTGACGAGGAACAGCGCCACCACCGTGACGGTCGAAGCGACCTCGATGGCGACGCTGGCGTTTCTGTATGAAGTCCCGCGCGACGCCACCGTGAAGACGTTGACGCTTCCCGATGGCAGCGCGCTCGCGCTGGACAAGTAGCCAAACGGCGGACCCGCCGGAATCGCAACTGCTCACGGCTTCTCACGAAGTCACGAAGAGTACGAAGAACACGAAGAGTCGTTGTGCAGAGTATTCTTCGTGCTCTTCGTGTTCCTTCGAACCTTCGTGATGAGCTGTCGACGGGAAGCGATCTAGCACGCATGCGCGTGATACTCCGTCGGATCGATTGCGACTTCGATGACGGCAGGCACCTCGAGACGGCGCGCGTCGGTCACGGCGCGGTCGAGCTCGTCGAGCGTCTCGACGCGCCGGCTCCATGCGCCCAATGCCGCTGCCGCCGCGGTGAAGTCAACCGAGCCGTAACGTACGCCGTAGTCCACATGCCCGCGTCGCTGCTGTGCCACCTGAATCAAGCTGAGTGCGTTGTCGTTGTAGACCACCGTAATGAAGGCGATCCGCCGCCTGACGCAGGTTTCGAGGTCCGCAAACACCATGCTGAAGCCGCCATCACCCATCGTGCAGAGGACCGGGCGGTCGGGCATCGCGAGCTTGGCGGCCATCGCGGCAGGCAGCGCGTAGCCCATAGCCGACAGGCCGTTCGACTCGAGGAAGGTCATCGGCCGCGTCGCACGCCAGGCCTGGGATACGATCAACTTGATCGATCCAACGTCGGTCGTGACGATCGTCTCGGGCGGAAACAGATCGCGCAGGCGCCGCGTTACTGCGAGCGGAGACAAGCCCTGGCCAGGACGGGCAGGATCGGCAGGACTGGCGGGAGCACGTGGGCGATGTCGGTCGTTCTTTCCATCCTGCCCATCTTCTTTGCACTGGCGCTGGGGCCCCGCCCCCAGCGCGAACTGACGCAGACGCTTCGCCGCGGCGTTGCTTGGCCGCGGCGAAGCGTGGCCGCAGGCGCTCCCGTCGTGTTCATCCGCGTCCTGCCTATCATGCCCCTGTAACCGCCATTCCAGCTCGTCGCGAAAGGCATGTTCGTCCTCTCGCGTCCAGCCGTACGGTCCGTACGATCGCTGACCAAGCAGCCTCAACGTCGCCGTGAGATCGCCCGTCAGCTCGAGCGGCGGTCGATAATCGCCCGACGCAATCGTCACCGGCGCAATCGACACCAGCTTCATCGTGCGATGCCACACTTTGTCGGATTCAACCGGATCGAATCCCACCCCGACGAGCAGGTCGGCTTTTGCGAAGAACTCGACGATGACGGCGTCAGCGGCCAATCCGCCGCACACGCCGTAGAAGAGCGGGTGGTCTTCCGGAAACATGCCCTTCGCTTTCGGCGTGACGAACACCGGCGCCCCGACCGCTTCGGCGAACCGCCGCAGCGGGGCGGCATCGGTGTATGGATTCAGATCGAGGCCGAGGATCAGAACCGGCCGTTGCGCTTTCGCGATTTCTCCCGCCATTCGAGCCATCGCATCGCCGCTCGGCACGCGCGGCGGGTCGGGCGACAGGGCCACGGCCGCAGGATCCTCGGCCTGTCGATCCGGTTGTCGCGCGACGTCGCTCGGCAGCGCCAGGTGCACCGGTCCGAACCGCGGTTCGAGTGTCCTCCGCCACGCGCGACGCACGGTCGCTGCGGTGTTCACGCCATCAAGCGTCATCGTCTCTTTCGTGAACGGACGGAACACTGCATTGAGATCGAGCTGCTGGTGTGTCGCAAACGGCCGCGCCGCGGTCGACATCGTCGCGGTAATCGCGAGCAGCGGTGAGCGATCGAGGAACGCGTTCGCGACGCCCAGCGTGAGATTCAGCGCGCCTGGACCAAGCGTCGAGACGCACACGGCGGGCTGTCGAGCGATTTGCCCGGCGGCGTCGGCCATGAACGCGGCGACGGCCTCGTGCCGCGTGAGGACGAACTCGATGCCGACTTTTCGGGCGGCTTCGATGAAGTCGAGGATCTCTCCGCCCGGGAGACCGAACATCCGTTCGACTCCGGCGTCGCGGAGCGTGGCGGCAAGGACTTCAGCACAGGTGGACATCAGCCCAGGACAGAGCGTAGCAGATCGAGATCGAGTGGGAGATCTGGAATCTGCAATCGGGCGGTCTCACGCCGCATGAAACGCTGCGCGTGGCGACGCTGTTTGGCGCCGAGGCGCTGGGGCTGCAGAAGGACGTCGGCTCGATCGAAGGCGGAAAGCTCGCGGATCTGCTGGTGCTGGACCGGAACCCGCTGACCGACATTCACAACACGCTCACCATCAAGTACGTGATGAAGAACGGCGACCTGTACGAAGCCGACACGCTGGATCGTATCTGGCCACAGGTGGACATCAGCCCAGGACAGAGCGTAGCAGATCGAGATCGAGTGGGAGATCTGGAATCTGCAATCGGGCGGTCTCACGCCGCATGAAACGCTGCGCGCCGCGACCAACGACTATCTACGGCTTCTGCAACAGCACGATGCGGTTCGTGTTGGTCCCTTTGCTGTTGTTCGTCACGCCCCAGCAGTTGGCCGTCTTGGTGAACTGCTGGGAATTGATCAAGACCAGTCGTGGATCGAAGCCGGCGCTCACGGCGCACGGAATCACGACTTCCTCGAGCTTGACGGATCCGCCGATGACTTCGCCGACTTCGAACGCGACGAATCGGCCGGGGCGCAGCACGCGGAACAGCTCGAGAAACACGTCGCGCATCGCGTCGTGCCAGGCCTCGCGCCGTTTCGCGATCGTGATCTCCACCGAACTCGGATCGATGCCGCAGAACCAGCAGCGGAGCCAGTTGTCGGCCGCGTAGTTCACCACGTCGAGGAACGGCGGCGACGTGACCACGAGGTCGACCGATGCCGATTGGATGGCGGCGGTCCCGGCGGCCGGCCCGGTGAGCAATCGCGCGCGCATTCCGGCCCGACCGAGGATCTGCCTGACGTGCTCGTCGACATCGGCGAGCAGCGCTCGCGACTTTCGGGCGATCAGTCGAGCGACGTCCCGGCCCGGAGGCGTCTGACCGCGCTGCGCGTTGATCTTCGCTTGCGCGTCGATCGACACCGCCTGATTCGGAGGGAGCGTATACACGGAAAAAAACCCGGGCGAGTGGCCGGTGAGGCGATTCACCGCCACCATCCGAAGCCATCGATCGACGCGGTCGAGCGTGCCCGACGACTCGCGTCGCAGCAGATAGCGCCGCAGCGCGCTGATGTGGCGCAGCGTGTCGGGGTGATAGAAGACGAGCAGGTCGTCGCGCACGTCGCCGCCATCCGACCACCGGATGTCATTCAGGCGCGCGAGGATCTCCGGCAGGGACGGCGGATCGAGTCTCGGCTCCAGGAGGATCCGGCTGAGCGGGTTCACATCGCACGCCTTGGGGACGCGGCCCAGCAGCGCGGCCTCCAGGGCGGTTGTCCCGCGGCCGGAAAACGGATCGTAGACCGTGGCTCCAGGTGCGGTCAGACGCTCGATGAAGAAACGCGGGAGTTGCGGCTTGAAGCAGGCGCGATACGAGATTTCGTGCAGGCTGTGAGCGGCCCGCTGCCGTCTGGTCCAGAACTCGTTGACGAGCAGCGGCAGCGCGATGCGGCGCTCGTCAACCAGCGCCATCGTGGTCTGTTCGTCGGTCCGTTTGCCTTCCCAGGTGAAGGCACGCAGCTCGCCGAGCAACGCGGCTGCGTCAGTATGCGAAGGTGGGACGCTTGCGGAATCGAGATCGAACAGCGCGAGCTGGCGGCGGTTCATCAACTCGAAACCTTAAACTAAAAACTCAAAACGTAAAACCTAAACAGTGCAAACCGGTCACAACGGGCTCGCGGTTTGCTAGGTGAGTCCGCCATGTCGAACACACCTCCGCAGCCTCTTGGTGAGCGCACATTCCTGTTTGCGTGCGACATCGTTCGATTCTGCCGCAGACTATCGGCCGAACCGGGTGTCGTGCGGCAAATTGCCTGGCAGTTGGCAGACGCGGGCACATCGGTCGCTGCGAACTACGAAGAGGCAAAAGGTTCGTACTCCCGGCGGGAGTTCGCGGCCAAAAATGCGATCGTGTTGAAGGAAGCGCGGGAGTCGAGGCTCTGGCTGCACATCATCCTTGCGTGCAAACTCGCATCTGAGTCGGAAACTCGTCCACTGTACGAGGAAGCAAACCAACTTGTGGGAATCTTCACGGCAGGCGTTCGGACGCTGCGGGGGCCGCAGACCTGCACGAAGGCCGTAGTGTTTGTCGCCGCGTGGCTGTTTTCAAGCCTTTACTGAGTACGTGCAGTTTCGCTTTCGCGTTTCGGATTCCGGGTTTTAGGTTTTACGTTTCAAGTTTTAAGTTTTAAGTTTAAGTTTACGGCAGAACCGCCGTGATGTTCCGCTTCGGTACCTGTCCGACAGGTATTTGTGCGATTTCCTTCCGTCCTGCCACATCGACGACCGACACCGAGTTGGAGCCGGCGTTCGCCACGTACACCCGTTTGCTGTCGGGCGTGAACGTCAGCCAGTCCGGATGATGACCGACCTTCGACTCGCCGAGCAGCTTCAACTCGGGCAGCGAGTACATGTAGACGCGCGTATTCATCTTGCTGAGGACACACAAGGTCTTGCCGTCGGGTGCGATGGCGAGGCCGTGCGACGGGGAGCCCTGCAGCCCCTGGGTGACGCGCTCCGCGGGCGGCAGCTCGGGCAGCTTGATCTTGTCCACGACCTGCTGTTTGGCGAAATCGACGATCACGAAGCCGTTGAAGCCCGAGAGCTGCGCGAAGATCCGCTTCGTCGAGCCGTCCGGATTCACGTCGAACGCCATCGGCCGCACCCCTTCTTCGGTGGCCAACGTCCAGACGATTTCTTCCTTCGCCTGATCGATCACGTTGATCTTCTTGCCGATGATCGAGCCGGCAACCACGAACCGGCCGTCCGGCGTGACGTAGACGTTGTGAATACCCCCTTCCGTGCGGATGCTCTTCGCGCGCGTCATCGACGCCGCATCGATGACGTCCACGGCGCCCGGGCCGCCCACGATCGCGACGTAGACCCGCTTGCCGTCTTTGCTGACCGCAATGTTGTTCGGGTGGTTGGTGAGCGGGATGTGTTTCGTGACCTTCAGTGTCTTCGCATCCGCTATGTCGAGCGTCGATTCGGCTTCATTGGTGATGTAGAAACGGCTGCCGTCCGGGGCGACGGCCGCTCCATGATTCACTTCGATTTCCTTGATTTCGCCGACCACGGTATTCGTCGCGGGATCGATCAGCATCACGCTGTCGCCGGCGGAGTTCGTCTGAACAATGCGCACCGTCGCGGCCTGGAGCGGCAGCGTGGCCAGGGCCGCCAGGAGCAGCCCGGGGAGGACCGTGGTTCTCTTTTTCATGGACACACTTTAGTGAGGACCGCGACCGAAGTAAACTACCCGCACAATTTCCGCCTTCGCCGGGACCTGGGCCGATTGCCGGAGCCTGAGCGGAGGCTGATCAGGACGGCTCCGAAAGGACAAACCGATGGCGCTCTGTGTGTTCGTCCTCATGCTGGTGCAGGCCGTTGCGCCTGGGCCCGCATCGCCGCTCGATTACGGATCCTTCAAGTCGAAAGTGCAGCCGCTGCTGCTCGAAAAACGTCCGGGGCATGCCCGCTGCGCCACGTGCCATTCGCGGAGCACGGCGTTCCGGCTGCAGCCGTTACCGGCCGGCCGCACCGCGTACACGGAAGAGGAGTCGCGAAAGAACTTCGAAGCGGCGTCCCGTATGGTCCTGCCGGGCGTGCCGCTCAAGAGCCGGCTGCTGACGATGCCGCTCGCGCATGAGGCGGGAGGCACCGAGTTCCATCCCGGCGGCAAACACTGGACGTCCCAGGACGACCCCGAGTGGAAGGCCCTGGCCGACTGGGTGAAGAACGCGTCACGCGATACGCCACATGGGCAATGATGGCGGATCGCGCGAGGCGTCTGGTCGCGCGGCACGCGCGACGGCTGGAAAGGGGCTGCCGCCGATGCGAGACGCGGAATAAGATGGACGCCGCAGTGATTCGCGCGCCACGCATCGTCACGACCGCTCGTCTGTTGCTCCGGCGCCCTGAAGCGGCCGACGCCGAGGCCATCTTCAGCCGGTATTCATCGGACGC
>QHWF01000527.1 GCA_003222455.1 Acidobacteriota bacterium | reverse complement strand
ACCGGTGTCGCCGCATCACGACGGCACCAGGACCGAGCACGGGTTCGCTTCGCTGTTCCAGGCGCCTGGCGCCGGACTCGGCCTCGTCTGGCTCGACGGACGGGCATTGGAGACCAACGGCGGGACGGGGGACGACAGCATGAGCCTGCGGGCGGCGGTGTTCGATCGGAACGGCGCGCAACTGTCCGAGTCGCTCGTGGATGAACGCGTGTGCGACTGTTGCCCGACGTCAGTCGCCATCACGGCGGACGGGCCGATTGTGGCGTTCCGCGATCGCAGCGCAACGGAGATTCGAGACATTGCCGTTGCACGCACCGTCGCCGGACGGTGGAGCCCGCCGGCGACCGTGCACGACGATGGCTGGCAGATTGCGGCTTGTCCGGTGAACGGCCCGGCGGTCACCGCGAGAGGCCGCATCGTAGCGGTGGCGTGGATGACGGGGAAGGACGACAAAGGCCGCGCGTTCGCCGCCTTCTCGAAGGACGGCGGTGCGACGTTTGGCGTGCCGATCCGGCTGGACGACTCGGCGTCGCTCGGCCGGGTTGACATCGAATTGCTCGACGACGAGTCGGCGATCGCCTCGTGGGTGGAGTTTGCGGATCAGCGGACGCAGCTGCGGATCAGGTGGATCGATTCTAGTGGCGCACGCGGTCCAGCCCAGACGGTCGCCGGCCTCGGCGCCGAGCGCACCAGCGGCTATCCGCGTCTCGGCCGCCGCGGGCACGAACTGCTGATCGCGTGGACCGAAACGTCGGACGGGCGATCGGCTGTCCGAACCGCCGCTGTCCGCTGGTGACAACGGGATCGCAATATGTCTGAGGTGGTCTACACTTCGACGGTTCACATCGATCGAATCAAGGGGCCGCTGCGCATCGCGCGGCTTCCCGGCGAATCGCAACCGGTCGCGTTCAGCGCGCATGGCGCGATTGCCGAGCATTACAAGATCGATCCCGCACAGTTGACCGAGCCGCACGCCGCGACGCTCGATTACGTCGTCGCGGCGACAGCGAGTTGAATGCTCGGGACCTTTGGCGGCGCGCTGGAGGCGCGCCACATCGACGCGGCAAACGGCCGGCTGAGCGCGGACGTGACGGGAGAAGTGGAAACGGAAGACGGTGTGCTCGTCATCCGTCGTATTCACGTGCGCTTCACGCTCGCCGCTCCTGAGAGCGTCCGCGAAACCGTGGATCGGGTCCACGGTATGTATGCGATGCGGTGCCCGCTCTATCGAACGCTGCACACGGCGATTACGTTGACGTCATCGGTGCAGTTGGCGGCCTGGTCGACCTGAGAAGTGACACCGCCCGTTCTTTGCGTCCTGTCGCCATCGAAACGTTCGCTCCAACCAGGACGAGCAACGCAGAACTCGCGGAACCCGCAGAGAAAACCGGTGTTGTTCTGCGAGTTCTGCGGTTTCTGCGTTGAATGTCGTGCCGTGCAGCGGCGTCAGTTACTCGGACACGCCCCTAGCCCAGCTCCTTGATCTTTCGCAGCGTCACGCTGAACGCCTGCCGGCCGGCGTGTGGATCGTAAACAATCACCGGCATGAGGCGGCCGCGAATGCGGTGCGGATTCGCGCGCGCATAACCCATGAGGACCCTGGCGAGCGCCTCCTTGTCCGATGCCTTCCCGGCGTCGTGAGGCAGGCTGGTGAACAGATCGTTCAAGGTGACCGCCCACGGCCCGCCGCGGAGCAGGGCGTCGATCACGGTGCCCTTCAGCACGTTATGAGAGAAATTGAAGAAGAACGACAGCGGCGAATAGTCGTGTTCCGCCGGCCGGTGGCGCTCGAACTCGTCCAGCAGATCGAGCCGGTGGGTCTGAAACAGATCCTGGAATTCTGTGAGCTCGCTCCGGCAATCTGCCAGTGAGGCCGGCGGATGGCTGCCAATGAACGCCCGCGCATCCGGAGACAGGCCGTTCAACATCGCCTCGACGGCGGCGTCGCGCTCGCCGTTCCCGATGTCGGCGTCGCGGAGACGCGCGTACTCGCGCATCAGGGTGACCAGCGAGAACGACAGCCATGGATAATCGGCGACGTTGTCGTCGCGCATGTTGACCGTGTCGCGGCCGTAGGTGGCTTCGAAGCCGAACCTGAGGTGGCTCCCGATACTCGCCGCGTGACCGAACGCGACGTTCCGCCGGTGGACCTCGTTCAACGTCCGCACCTTCTTCAGCAGCCGGTCGTACGCGCCGTCGTAGAGCTCGTAGTGCGACGTGGCAATGAGCAGCAGGGTCTCCGCATCGGCGGCGAACTGGTGGCCGCTGCCGCCCGGACCCTGCAGGCAGTCGAGCAGCCGGGCGATGCGATCCAGGTTCGCATCGGCACCGCCTTCGTCCCACACCTTCAACGACAACAGGGCGAGGAGGTACAGAAAGTAGTAGTCGAGGAGAATCGCGAGCGCCGGCACGTCGCACGGCTCTTCTCCTCGCCGATCGATCAGGAAATTGAGAACGTCCACCGGAATCGTGTCGTCGTTGACCCGATCGGCGACACCGTCCCAATCGTGCAGCGCGTGAAAGCCGTCGCGCCGTGTCTGCCCGTCGTATCGGCTGATGATGGGGTCCAGACGGATCGTGTCGGCCGGCACGCCCCACGTGTGCGACCGCATGCCGGCGCGCAGCCGGAGCAGGGACGACTTGAGATCGTTCGACGCCGCCGCTTCGGCCAGAATGTCGCGGCGGGCCGTACCGATCAATACGCTTTCGATGCGTGTGCAGGCGTGGGCAAATGAGAGGTCCGGATTCGCACGCGGCATCTACATCAGGGCGGGTGCATTATAGTGCGTCGATTTGCGCAGCCGGCCTGATAACGGTCGAGCTTGAGAACTGCGCGTGCCAGAATTGACGCATGAAACAGCTCTCGATCGTGCTGGTCGGGCTCGGGGTCGTTCTGGCGGTCAGCGCGAAGGCGCAGCGCGGCGCGGCGCTTCCCAACGACCTGCCCGCAGTCGATGCCGCAGCGATGCTGAAGACCGCAGCGCCCGATCTGCCGAAGCGCGTCGCGCGGTTCAAGCCGGTTCGGATGCCGTTCGACGCTGCCGGTCTGAGCGCGAACGAGCGACAGATGATCGATCAGCTCGTGCTCGCCTCGCGCGCCCTCGAGAGCATGTACTGGCGGCAGAGCGATCCGGTCGGCCTCGCGCTCTACAAGGCGCTCGCGTCCGTCGAGACGCCGCTCGCACGCGACGTCCGGCATTACCTCTTCGTCAACGGCAGCCGCTGGGATCTCGTCCGCGAGAACGAGCCGTTCGTCGGCACGATGAAGATGCCGCCCGGACGCTCTCTCTATCCCGCCGATCTGACGCGCGCCGCGGTCGATTCCTACGTCGCCGGCCACGGCGACGCGAAGGCGGCGATTTTCGATCCGTTCACGGTGGTCCACCGCAGCGGCGCCGATCTGGTCGGCCGCAAATATCACGACGAGTTTGCACCGTTCGCCAGCGAGGCCGTTGACGCGCTCCGCAAGGCGGCATCCCTTTCGCCCGACCAGGCATTCGCGACGTTCCTCCGCCTGCGCGCCGACGCGCTCCTGACCGACGAGTATTACGCGAGCGACGTTGCGTGGATCGATCTGAAGAACCCGAAAGTCGACGTCATCTTCGCACCCTACGAGACATACCTCGACGATCTCCTCGGCGTGAAGACGTCGTACGGCGCAGCGGTCATGATCCGCAACGAACCGGAGAGCAGGAATCTCGAGCTGTATCAGCGCTGGATTCCCGACATCCAGGATGCGCTGCCGCTCGCCGCCGACGATCGGCCCTCGGTCCGCGGCCACCGAACGCCGATGGAAGTGATGGACACGCCGTTCCGCGCCGGCGATTTGCGCCACGGCTACCAGGCGGTTGCGGACAATCTGCCGAACGATCCACGCATCCACAAAGAGAAGGGCACCAAGAAAATCTTCTTCAAGAACTTCATGGACGCGCGCGTCCATGAAGTCATCCTGCCGCTGGCGGCCCGGGTGATGGACGCGGCGCAGGCGAAGCAGGCGTCGGCCGAAGGGTATCTCGCGTCAACCGTGCTGCACGAGATCGGTCATGGCCTCGGCCCGGCGTTTGCGCGCAAAAACGGAACATCCCTCGACATCCGCGAGGCGATGGCCGGGGCGTTCTCCGGGCTGGAAGAAGCCAAGGCCGACGTGGTCGGCATGTTCGCCCTGAGATGGCTCATCGATCGCGGCGCCCTCAAGAAGG
>QHWF01000526.1 GCA_003222455.1 Acidobacteriota bacterium | reverse complement strand
CCGTCGCAAACGGCTTCGGGATTTGCGTGCGGTCCCAGCTGTTCAACGTCCAGTGACGGTTTGCTTCAAGATGAAACGGCAGCACCGGATTGCCGGTGGCCTTCGCGAGCCATATCGCACCAGGCTGTGCGACCCGGGCGGGCCCGCGCGGGCCGTCGAGCGTGAAGCCGGCGGGCCGCCCCGCCCGCATGTCACGCATCAACTGCCGCAGCGCCTTCCGCGCGCCGCGCGACGTCGACCCGCGGGCCGTCCCGTAGCCAAAACGCTCGATGATGCCGGCAATCCACTCGCCGTCGAAGTTTTCGCTGGTGATCACGACGATGCCGCGGCGGCGGAAGTAGTAGGTGGCTGGCAGGATGCGGCCATGCCAGAACCCCATCACGGGCAGGCGCCCGGTGCGCAGAATCTCGTCGAGATGTTCGAGCCCGTCGGTACGCCAGCGAAGCGTGGCGCCGAGCGCGGCAACGAGGCGGTATCCGACGGCCGACATGGCGGCGGCCTCGAAGCGCTTGAACCGCGAGTCGCGCCAGTTCCCTGTGCTGGATACGACAGCGTCAGTATTCACGGCTCATCACGAAGTCACGAAGACACACGAAGGTTACATCGCTTGTGCTACAGAACGGCTCGTCTCTTCGTGTTCCTTCGCCTCTTCGTGGGAAGCGGTCACATGCGCTGCAGTTTACCGTTGACGTACGTCATGAGGTCGACGAACTGGGTGTCCGCGCCTGCGCTGGCCTGCGCCCCCTTGAGCATGATCGAGCAGAACGGGCACGCCGTGACGACGGTGTTCGCGCCGGTTGCGCGGAGCTGCTCGAACCGCACGTCGCTGATCCGTGAGCCGGGTTCCTCCTCCTTGGTGGCGAACAACAGGCCGCCGCCGGCGCCGCAGCAGTAGGGATTGTCGCGGTTTCGGACCGGCTCCTTGATGTCGCCGCCGAAGCGGGCCAGCAGCGCGCGCGGCTCGTCAACCGTGCCGGCGTAACGACCGAGATAGCAGGGGTCGTGGAAGGTGACCGCGTCGCTCGCGTGCGCGGTGCCGATCTCACGGGTGAGCGCCTCGACGTACACCGACGAGTGCACGATCTCGACGTCGTAGCCGAACTTGCGGTAGTCATTGCCGATCGTTTTCACGCAATGCGGGCACGAGGTGAGAATCCTTTTCGCGCCGGCGGCCTTGAGATCCTCGATGTTGCCGTTCGCCAGCTCCTGATACATGTACTCGTTGCCCGTCCGCTTCGCCGGATCGCCGGTGCATCGCTCTTTCGCGAGCACGCCGAAGCTGATGCCGCGGCGGCGCAGGATCTCGAACAGCGATCGCAGCGATTTCTGAAAATCGGCATCAAACGACCCGGCGCACCCGAGCCACACCAGCACCTCATGCCTCGCGGGATCGAAGGTCTCGAGGCCGGCGGCCTGCACGAACTTCGAGCGCTGATCGTAGCCAAGGCCCCAGATATTGCTGCGACGTTCGAGATTGTTGTACATCGCGCCCAGGTATTCCGGGGCGTCGCCATTCGACACCAGCCCGCGCCGTGCGCCGATCAGAATCGGCAGGTGCTCGATGCCGACCGGGCACTGGTTCTCGCACGCACCGCACGTCGTGCACTGCCACAGCACCTGTTCGGTGTACACGTCACCGAGTCTCCGCTCCCGTTCCCCGGCGAGAAGCGCGTCCTGCGACTGGAGGATGATGGTTTTCGGATTGAGCGCCTTGCCGGCCCCCCAGGCGGGACAATTCACCTGACAGCGGCCGCATTCCACGCACGTGAACGCGTCCAGGACCATCTTGCGGTCCAGATCCTTCACGGTCTCGAGGCCGACCTGCTCACCTTCGAAGTCCAGGTTCGGCAGGTTCCCGAGCTCCGGCGACTTGAGGAACACGGTGATCGGCGACAGGACGAGATGGAAATGCTTCGATGCCGGAATCAACGCCAGGAACGCGAGGATCACGAGCATGTGCACCCACCAGTTCACCTTCCCGACCGTCGTCCCTTCCTCGAGCCTGAACGTGAGGACAAAGGTCACCATCAGCGTCGCGATGAAGAGCCCGATCACGACCGATTCGAGCGAGACGGTCGCACCGAGTGCAACCGGTCTGACGATCGCCCGACGCACCAGCAGATAGACGATGCCCACGAACACGGCGGTCGCGAAGGGCAGCAAGGTGATGCGGTACGCGTGGAACCAGCCGGTCGTGGTCAGATCCGCGATGCCGAGGCCGCGCAGGAACTCGACAGCCGTATATCCGCCAAAGGCGGCGAAGCCCCAGAACACGAACGCGTGCATCAGGCCGGTGACCGGCCGCTCGCGGATCGTCCGCCGTTGCAGGAGGACGTCGACAACAAAGCGCTTGATGCGGAACGGGACGTCGCCGAGCGTGAAGGTATCGGGCGCCGCCGCGATCAACTGAATGCGTCGCGAGACCTGGGCGGCAAATGCGCCGACGAAGGAGAGAAACAGCAGCCAGAAAACGAGCGTTTCGGCCACTCGATTCAAGTCGCCGCCATAAAAAAAATGATTGCCGGCCTTTCGTAGCGCAGGCCTCGCGGCCGTCGGGCAGCCCTGAAGGGCTGCGCTACGGTGATTCTCCCAACTTCGGCTTCAGCAGTCCTTGTCGTCACGCCTTTACCGCATCGATGATCGCCGGCACGATCTCGAACAGGTCGCCCACGATGCCGTAGTCGGCGACCTCGAAGATGGGCGCGTCGGGATCCTTGTTGATCGCGACGACCGTATGCGAGCCCTTCATGCCGACCAGATGCTGGATCGCGCCGGAGATGCCGAGCGCGACATAGAGCTTCGGCGCAACGGTCTGCCCCGAGCTGCCCACCTGCCGCTCCATCGGCAGCCATCCGGCGTCGCAGATCGGCCGCGACGCGGCAATTTCGGCGCCCAGCGCCGCGGCAAGCTGTTGAGCGACCCCGAGATTCGCCTGGTCCTTGATGCCGCGGCCGACCGAGACGATCCGTTCGGCCTGCGACAGATCCACGGCCTGCTTCGCCTGCTGAAACGGCGCTTCCGGTTTTTCTCGCACCGCGGACACGTCGACGGTCACGTCGATCGCGCGGACCGGCGCCGGTGAGGCGCCGCGGTGTGCCTGGTCGGCGCGGTATGCGCCGATTTGCAACGTGATGAAATAGGGCGTCGAGCCCTGCGGGACCACGTCGGCCGTGAGCTTGCCCTGGAACATCGGGCGCACGAACGCCGTCTCGCTGCCGGTCTTGATGGCCGTGACATCGGTGATGAGCGCGCGATCGAGGCGCGCCGCCAGCTTCGGCGCGAAATCGCGCGTCTGGTAGGTGTGTGGCAGCAGCACGTAGTGCGGGGCCAGCTGTGCGATGGCGGCCTCCAGGATTGCCGTATAGCCGTCGGGCGTGTACGGCTCGAGCGCCGGATGGGCCAGGGTCAGCACCTCGGTGACCTGCGCCGCGACAAGCTCGTTCGCGACGGTCGCGGCATTCGCGCCAGGCACCAGCACGGTGACGGGCAATGTCAACGCGCCACCGAGCTGCTGCGCGGCTGCCACCGTCTCCCAGCTCGAACGATTCAGTTTTCCGT
>QHWF01000525.1 GCA_003222455.1 Acidobacteriota bacterium | reverse complement strand
CTCCACCGCTTGCGGCGGCGCGGGCGCTTCGACGACGCCCTCGTGACAGTGCGGGCAGGCGTACTTCGGGCGAACCGTCTCGATCACGACGAAGCTCGCCGGCTCATATTCGAGTTTTTCCGAGACGTCCTCCCCGATGCGCGTCCGCCGGTGGCCGCACGCGCATTGTTTGTCCGCCTCGGCGATGTCGAGTTCCACCCGCGTTCGCGGCAGGTGTGCGGGCAACGGCCGCCGGCCGGTCGGGCGCCGGCGGGTGTGGCCGCGCACCGGGGTCTCCCCCGAATCCATTTCGACCGGCTCGGTGATCGGCCCGCGCTCGTTGGCGAGTTGCTCCAGCGCGAGTTTGAGCTGCCGGGGATCGACGCGCTCGGATTTCTTGCCGAACAGCCGCTGACAGAGGATGTCGAGCTCGTGCCGTAACGCGGCAATCTCGCGCTGCGATTTCGTGAGTTGCTCTTGGAGCGAGGCGATGAGGGCGCGCGCGGTCGGCAGATCGTCGATGGCGGTGTCGAGGGCGCGCGTCGGATCCATTACGGCATCTTACGACCGCCACGTGGCGTCCGTTTACAGCCGATCACCATGCGTCGTGGTCACGCAACGCGCTCATACCAGCGGCGGCGGCGGGTCTGTGCGACATCGACGCCGGACAACAAAAGCGCGAGATCCGCGCTGCGCATCGCCACGGGGTCGCCCAGGTCCGCCACGGGCCACGCGAACGTGCCGCGCTCGAGTCGCTTGTAGAGCACCCAAAACCCGCCGTGATCCCAGGCGAGAATTTTGAGACGGTCGCCGCGTCGATTGCGAAAGAGAAACAGATGCCCCGACAAGGGCTATGTGTCGCGACACATAGCCCTTGTTCTGTGGCGGGCCACGATCTGTGACGAGCACGCCGGGTGATGTGTGGCCCCCTTGGCGATCGCGACGATCGAGCGTTCGAACACGCCACATATGATCACAGCCCTTCGAGAATCCGGAGAACGGAATCCTTTGGCTGGAAACGCTTTCCCGATCGCGGCGTGACACCTGCCAGTTCGAGGCTCCGTCGCATCATCACCGTATCCGCTTCGGCGTAACGATGGGTCGTCAGCACGCTCGCGTGACCCAACCACGCCTGGATCGTCACGAGGTCGCTGCCCGACTGGAGAAGTCTCATCGCGAGGCTATGCCGAAACAGATGAGGCGAGACCTTCGCTCTGGCCAAATCGGGTACGCGCACGGTGGCACGTCGCACCGCTCGACGAACCACATGGGTCGCACCAAACCGCGTGAGCCGGCCACCACGGGCACCGACAAAAACAGGCTTTCGCTCATCGCTGCCGAGACCACGCTCCTTGTGCAGTCGCTCCAGTGTTCGCGTGAGATCCGAGGCCATCGGTAGCACGCGCTCCTTCCGGCCCTTGCCGCGCAGCAAGACGTGCGGTGGTCGAGCCAATCGCACGTCCGCTGCGTCGAGGCCGACCGCCTCTGACACACGGGCGCCGGTGCGAGCCAGAAACAGTAAGAATGCGTAGTCGCGTCGGCCCAACGTGGTCTGTTGATCCGGCGTACCCAGCATGGCATCGATCGCGGTGGCAGACAGATGCCGCGGCGCTTGTAAGATCGTCCGCTTGTTGGGAATGTCCAGCACCCGCTGGGCGATCGCCAGCGCGCCGGGGTCGCTCGCCGCCACGTGTCGGAAGAAGGACCGAATGGCCGTGAGCCGTGCGTTCCGCGTACGCGGTCCATTCCATCGTTCTCGCTCGACGTAATCGAGGAATCCGAGCACGACGTCTCGGTCGAGGTCACGCACCTCGAGCCGACACGGTTCTCGCTTGGTGCGCGCCGAGGCGTAGCGCACCAAAAGTCGGAGCGCGTCCCGATAGGTCGCCACGGTCAGGGGACTCGCGTTGCGTTGTTCGCGGAGTCGCCGCTGGAAAAACGACTCCAGGAGCCCAGCCAAAGTTAGTGGCTTGCTCATCGTGCCCCTCCTTCGCATCCGAAGGCCCGGTCGGCGGCCAAGCCCAAGAGGTCGGAAGTACCTGTGATGTAGTACGCCGTATCGCTGTAGCAGGCGTGGCCCAGGTACGTGGCGAGCAGGGGCAGGCGCGCTTGGACATTCGCGCCCTCGCGATACCAGGTCACCAATCGCGTGACGGCGAACCGGTGCCGGAGATGATGGGGCCGGAGCGCACGGGGGATACCATGGTCCAGTCCCGCCTTCGTGCAGGCCTGTCGAAAAGCGGGATGGAATCCGCCGCAGGACCACCGGTTGCCTCGAAGGCTCAGGAAGAACGCGGGTGATGTCGATCGAGAATAGGCCCGCTCGCGTGCCCGGACATAGGTCCGGAGCACGTCGAGAGTGGTCGCGTGGACAGGCACGAGGCGATCCTTTCGAAATTTCGTGCGATGAATGCGCAGGACGCCGCGTTCAAGGTCCACATCCTGACGGTCCAGGCGTGTCAGCTCGCCGGATCGCAGCCCGGTACTCGCCAAGAGCCCGATCATGGTGTAGAGCGTGAGCCCGCGCATGGGACGACGTGGTGAGATGTCCCGTGCGGCCGCCAGCAGTCGCCCAAGCTCGCTCTCGTCGAGCAGGCGCACCGGCTTAATGGCTCGGGACCGCGGCAGCACCCGCGGATCCAGTACTGCGGTCTGCGGATCGAACACGGCAAAGTAGTCGGCAAAGTTCTTCAGCGTCGCATAGCGGCGCTGTCGGACGTTCGGTGTGACCCGGCACCCGAGCACGAACGTGAGGACCAGCTGCTGCGTGAGTGGCCCAGGTTCCTTGCGGCGCGTCACGAACCGGCTGAAGGCGTGCAGTGTGGCCGCTTGGGTCTCGAAGGTGTAGCCGAGGGCGCGTCGGAGTTGCACGTACTGATTGATGTGGTGGACCAGCCGTGGGGCGAAGGTGCTCACGCTTCACCTCCGGAAAATGGCAGCGCCACGGTTGCCAGCTGGGGCACGGCGACTTTCACGTATACCGCCGTCGTGTTGATGTGTTGGTGTCCCAACAGGTCGGCCACCTCCTTGATCGGGCGGTCCTGCCGTACGAGTTGGGTCGCCAAGCTGTGGCGCAGCAGATGCGCCCCCGCGCGTCCAGGACGGATGTCCACCCGAGCGAGACGCCGGCGGACGATCGCCGAGACGGTGCTGCTGTTCCGCAAGGGTCGGACCGGTGGACGATGGCTCAGGAAAATCCGCCGTTCCTCCGTCCGTGGACGTCCGTGGAGGAGGTACTCGGCGAGGGCGCGGCCGGCCTCGGCAACGAGCGGCACGACACGATCTCGACGGTTCTTGGTTCGCCGCAGGTGGATTTCGCCGTCCCGCCACCGGATATCCTGAAGTTCGAGCCGACGCAGCTCGCTGTTGCGCATGCCCGTGGTGGCCGCCAAGAGCAGCAATGCGCGATCTCGCGTGCCTGCCGGGTCAGCGGCCTCGATCGCCTCGATCATTCGACGCACGTCCTCCCACGGGAGCACGTCCGGGATGCCAGCCATGGGCCAGATCGGGACCCGCGGGACGTACCGCGACAAGTTGTCGCGACAGATCGCGGACCAATGCAGATACCGAAGAAAACTCCGCAAGTGCGACATCGCGGCGGACCGGGTTCGGTCCGAGGCACAGCGCTGACTGGCGTGGAAGGCGTACGCCAAAACGTCCTTGGCCGAGAGGCGTGCCAGTGACTGATGCGGCTTCGCCTGATGGTACCAGCCCATTGTTCGGCGGGCCGCGCGAAGGAGTTCTTCCCGGGATTTGGGTTCTAGCCCGCGAATATCATGCAGATAGCTGTCAAAGCGCGCCAGGAATCCCGTGCCGCGCCGTTCCGACGTCGAGCGAGGCACGGCGGCAGCTGGGCGGCCGAAGTGTCGCAGCACGTGACCCAACGCGGACCGCGCGGACAAAGCGGTGGCTCGCGACAGCGAACGTCGGCGCAAGAACCGCTCCACGAGCTCGCGATCGATCCGCTGGACGCAGCCCGCTTGCGCTGCGTAGCGACTAAAGCTCGCGATCAAACTCAGATAGCGCCTCGCTGACAACCGCGTGTAGCCAGCTCGGTCGAGATCGCCGGCGATCGTGTCGATCTCAGCTCCGAGCGGACCCAGCCGCATACGTCGCAGCACACCGGGATACTTGAAGTAATGACTCAGCATGTCCTTCCCCTCCTCAACGACCTGGTTATTTGCGCGGTCGATGAAGGGGAAGGATCACCGAAGAATATGTGCCGGCCGGATGTGATTCGGTGAAGAGTGTTCGTGACCGCATGCCGCCCGCGTCACAGATCGTGGCCCGCCACAGAACAAGGGATCGAGATCGAAGCGCTGACGCACCAGCGCGGCGAGCCCGTCGATCGAGCGGCGCAGATCGGTCGCGCCGGTCGCCACGTAGATGCGAACCGCGGGCGACAGCGTTAGCACGACGACCGCAGCGCGCTCACGGCCGCCCGGACCAGGTCCGTCGACGCGCCGGCACGGACGTGCAGGCGTTCCCCGTCGCGGAGCACGATCTCGATCACCGCCGCGTCTGTATCACCAGCCATCTGGACCGGCACGAAGCGTGGCGCTGCGGCCGCGGGCTGCGCCCCATCCGCGGCCAGCTTCCGGCACCAATACCAGAAGCTCCATGGCGACATCTGGTGCCGCCGTGCGAAACTCGCCCGAGACTCGCCACTCTTGCGGTCCCATTGCGCCACCAAGCGTGCCATCCGCGCCGCCGCGCGCGTTTCCGCCATCGGGAATCCTCCTGCGCAGAGAATCCGTCAACAGCCGGTGCAACTCAAGACGGGGTTTGTCGAACGCTTACGTAGTTGCTTCGCTTATCATCGTCATCGTGCTGGCAACAGTCGGATTTTAAGCATGTCTGAACCAACGGACGACCTGTGGCGGCAACTCCTAGCGGATCATGAATTCTGGTCCGC
>QHWF01000530.1 GCA_003222455.1 Acidobacteriota bacterium | reverse complement strand
GCCAAGCCGGCGATGGAGAAGACCACGCAGGTGTTTCTCGGCGTCCGCATGGTGTGCGCGCAGTGCCACGATCATCCCTTCGAGCGCTGGACGCAGAATCAGTACTACCAGATGTCGGCGTTCTTCTCGGCGGTGGGCGTCCGCGCCGGGTATGAAGTCGGCGAGGAGATCGTGTTCGATCAGCGCGCCGATTACGAGATGAAGCACCCCAAGGACGGACGGGTGATGAAGCCGCAGTTCCTGGCCGGTGCGACTGCCGCCGCTGTTCCTGACGGCCCGCAGCGGCGCGACGCCCTGGCGGAATGGCTCACCTCCAGGGACAACCCGTTCTTTGCGAAAGCGATCGCCAACCGGATGTGGAGCTATTTCACGGGCAAGGGCATCATCGATCCGGTGGACGACATTCGCGCGTCCAATCCGCCGTCGAATCCGGCCCTGTTGGACGCGCTCGAGAAGGATTTCGTGGCGCACAATTTCGATCTGCGCTACCTGATGCGCACCATCGTCAGCTCCCGGGTGTATCAGACGTCCATCGCGACCAACGAGTGGAACGCCAGCGACCGCGACAACTTCTCCCATGCCATTCCACGGCGTCTTTCCGCCGAGGAGCTCATGGACGCGGTTTCCTCGGCGGCGGGCGCCAGGCCGCGCTTCCCCGACGTTCCCGAGGACACGGCCGCGTCGCAGCTGGTTGATCCGCACATCGGCCGAGAGGGGTTTCTGGATGTGTTCGGACGCCCGCCGCGGGAATCGTCCTGCGAGTGCGAGCGGCGCGCCGATTTCAGCCTCCCGCAGGCGCTGAATCTGGTGAACGGCAAGACGATTTCCGATGCCGTCGCGGATCCGAATGGGCGCGTGGCCAGGCTGGTGTTGAGCGGCAAAAGCGACGAAGCCATTGTCGACGAACTGTATCTTGCGGCGCTCGGCCGCCTCCCGACTCCGGAGGAACGTCAGCGCGGCGTGATGTATCTGTTGTCGAATGCCGCCAAAGGAAGCCGCGCTCAGGATCTCCTGTGGGCGTTGCTCAACAGCAAGGCGTTTCTGTACATCTATTAGGTCCATGTCTGAGTAACTGACGCTGCGCTTGAACGTAAAGGCCGCGAAGGCCGCAGGGAAATACTGTCTTTCTTTGCGTCCTTTGCGGCCTCTGCGTTCGATCGTGTCGTTCCTAGAGAGTGGCGATCATGCTGAATCTTCCCGGACACCCCGGTTGCAACTGCGAGGGACCCACCCGGCGCGAACTGTTGCGCATCGGCTCCATCGGCCTGATGGGACTGAGTCTTCCGCACTTCTTCTTCTGGCGCGCACAGGCGGCGGCCGCGGCCAGCAAATACGCCGGCGCGCGCGGCTGGGAGTCGGCCAGGAGCGTGGTGATGATCTTCCTGCAGGGCGGGCCATCACACATCGACATCTGGGATCCCAAGCCCGATGCGCCGTCGAACATTCGAGGGGAGTTCAAACCGATCAAGACCAGAATCCCGGGCACCTGGATCGGCGAGCACATGCCGATGATGGCGCAGCATCTGGACAAGGCGACGTTGATCCGTTCAATGAGCTATACGCCGAACGGCCTGTTCAACCACACCGCGGCGATCTATCAGATGCTGACCGGCTACGCGCCCGACAAGGTGTCGCCCTCGGGCCAGCTCGAGCCGCCCTCTCCGGCCGACTTTCCGACCGCCGGGAGCCAGGTGTCGAAACTGAAGCCGCCGACCGATCCGGTGCTGCCCTTCGTCGAATTGCCGCGGCCGTTGCAGGAATCCGGAATCATCGGCAAGGGCGGCAGCGCGGGATTCCTGGGCAAGGCCTACGATCCGTATCGCATGTATCAGGACCCGGCCAAACCGGTGAAGCTGGAGGATCTGTCGCTGCGCAAGGACATCCCGCCGGAACGCTTGAAGGATCGCTTCGAGCTGTTGAAAGGCGTCAACGGTTCGATGCCGGATCTGCAGCAGGCATTGAACGACTACGCGGTCGATGAATATTACGGCAAGGCCTACGATCTGGTGCTCTCCGGCAAGGCGCGCGACGCCATGGATCTGGAGAAAGAATCGCCGGCGATGCGCGAGCGGTATGGGATGCACACGTTCGGGCAGAGCCTGCTCATGGCGCGCCGGTTGATCGAGGCGGGCACGAGGTTCGTCCAGGTGAACTGGCCTTCCGTGGCCAACGGCGATCCGGAGACCAGCGCCTGGGACACGCACGCGGCGAACTTCCGGCCCTTGAAGAATCTGCATTGTCCGAAGCTGGATCGCGGCCTGTCGGCGCTGCTCGAAGACATGGACGAGCGCGGCATGTTGAAGGACACGCTCGTCGTCGCAGTGGGCGAATTCGGCCGGAGTCCGAGATTGGGCGTGTCGACGTCGGGCAACTCCAACTCTCCTGACGGCCGCGACCACTGGCCGTATTGCTACAGCGCGGTGGTGGCGGGAGCGGGCATCGCCCGCGGCATGCAATATGGTGAATCCGACGCGACGGCGTCTTCGCCCAAGGAAAAGCCGGTGCATCCGGCGGACCTGCTGGCGACGGTGTATTTCGCGCTGGGCATCGACCCGGACATGGAGATCCGCAATCACCTGAATCAGCCCCGCGAGCTGGTGAAAGGGACGCCTGTCATGGGCCTGTGGTCATGATCGCGGCTCCCGCGTGTGTTTTTCTCGGGCTTGCCTCATTACGCAGCGGGAAAGGTGCCACTGAACAAGCCCAGCCGCGCATCGCGAATCCCGGGGCGCTGGCGATCGAGATGGCCAAGGCCCTCGTGTTCGACGACCGGGGGCGGTTCACCAAAGCTCGCCGCCACGCGGGAGGAAATGGAAGGGTTGTTGGAAACGGCCCAGCCGCCCGCGAGCCCGGAGGATCGTCAGGAGCTGAAGGACAAGGTGGCGGAGATTCTTGCCGAGCGTGGAGCGGATTAGAGACGTCAAAAAAATGATGGGCAGGCACCCGCGACCGGGCGCCAGCCCTCGACGTCGATGAGCATCTGGCGGACGCTCGGGTCGCCGGGCAGGCGACCGCCCGTCGCTGGACCGGGCGTAATCCGTACGCCGCCACCGATGCCCACACCGTCCGGTTTGTGCTGGCCTTTCTTCATGAGGCCGGTGATCTCGATCATCGAACCTTCGTGCGCTTTGATCTCCGCCATCAAGCTCTTCGGTCCGTTCATGCGCAGATGCGTGCCTTCGGGAATGTCGACGCTGCCCGGCTCATCCTGGGTGCGGCGGCCGGCAGTGAAGATAAAACCCTTCGTACATCCGGGAATGGACACGCGCATGGAGTCTTTCGGCACAGGCTTGGTTTCCTGTGGAGCCAGCGGCCGGCTCAGCACAGTGATAGAGAAAATGATCACGGCGGTCGTAAACATGAAGCGCTCCACACTGATTGTGCTCCACGGCACGACGATCAACGCGAAACTCGCGGAACCCGCAGAGAAAACCGGTTTTGTTCTGCGAGTTCTGCGGTTTCTGCGTTGACTGTCGTGCCGTTGGCGGCGTTGTGTTAGTCGGACACGATCCTCTAGCAGGTTGCTGAAAAAGCCAGCAACCTGAAGTTTCAAGTAACAAGGCTCAAGTCA
>QHWF01000529.1 GCA_003222455.1 Acidobacteriota bacterium | reverse complement strand
GCCTCTCGCTGACATCTGAAGAAGTCGCGGAACTCGACACCGCGGCCTGAATGCCAGGCGTGATGTGTTGGAGGTGAGTCGTGAGCATCATCGATCGCATCGGGATTCGGCGCGTAGTGGTTGAACGTACCACGGTGATTTCAGAACAGTCATTCGAGACCGTTCTCGCAAGGCTCACGGCCGCCGTCGGCCATCCGGATATGTCGGCGTTTGGGCAAGACGTCGCACTCGCCCGCGCTTCGGCCGATCTGGAACGGATCGTCAACGCGGCCATTGGCCCTGCCGGCCTGATGGAGATGGCTCGTTTCGATATCGGAGATGTGCTAAGCAAGGGCAACAGCGCCCAGAAGAGCGTTCGCCTTGTCATCGGCAACCCTCTGATCATGAAGGAAATGGTCACACATGTGCCGGATGCGGCGTCGTATGCGCCGGTGACGGTGCTGATCGACGAACGCGCCGCCGGTGTGCATCTGTCGTACGACCTGATGGCGAGTTTCCTGGCGCCCTATGACAATGCGCAGGCCTCCGCCGTCGCGAGGCAGCTCGATGAAAAGGTTCTCGCCCTGTTGACGGCGGCCGCAGAGTGAGCGTCGCGTGACGGATCATCCGCTGATTGAGCGCGCCCGTACCTCGCCCGTGCCAGTTGCGGCGCTCATCGGCTTCTCAATTGAACCACTTGGTGACGGACAGGCAGTTGGACGGCTCGAGGCCGGTCCTCAACATGCGAACCCAATGGGCACGCTGCACGGCGGCATTTTGTGCGATGTCGCCGATGCGGCAATGGGGATGGCCTTCGTCACGACGCTGAAGCCGGACGAGTCGTTCACGACGATGTCGCTCACCATCAATTTCTTTCGGCCAGTGTGGGAGGCGCGCCTGCGATTCGACGCACGCGTTGTGAATCGCAGCAAGAGTACCGGCTACCTCGAGTGCGACATTACGGATCACGACGGCAAACGAATCGCCAAAGCCGCATCGACGTGCACAGTCCTACGCGGCGACCAAGCAAAAGCCCGCTGAGTCTTCTCGGTTGACGCTGTTCAGTTGGGCTGGATCTTCGCGGCTCCTACTTGAGCGACAAACTTCTGCAGCAAGGGCGACGAGTTGTCCTTCTTCCAGATCAGGTTGAATGCGAGTGCGACATTCATATCAACGACTGGAAGCAACACGACACCTCGCGGGCAGTGCCAACGCGTGGACTCGTTGAGCCATGCGATTCCAATCTGGCACTGCACAAGGCCCAACTGCGTATCGCGATCCGGTGCCTCCTGAACAATGCGCGGAGTCTTGAGGCCACCGCGAGCACAAGCCTGCATCATCTGATCATAGAAGTTCGGATTGACCCACCGCTGAAACCAGATGAACGGCATGTCCTGCAGATCGCGTAATCGAATCCGTTCTCGCTTGGTGAGAGGATGGCCTTTGGGCGCCGCGAGCACCATCCTGTCCTCCGCGAATTGCGAATGCGCCAACTCCTTATGCCACGGCGTCATGCTCGCAGCAAAGCCCGCATCCAGCCGGCCTGACAGTACGGCCTCGATCTGATGAACAGAGAGCAGATGATGCACGACGAGTTCCACGTCTGGTTGACGACGGCGGAATTCGCGAAACGTGTCGGCCACCATGCCGTGCCACGACACAGCGGTCGCGATGCCGATTCGAAGCGTCCCCGCTTTGCCGAGGGCGACCCGCTCGGCGCGGCGCTTCGCGTCTTCGACGTCTTGCAGGATGCGTCGCGCGTCGTTCAAGAACAACGATCCAGCCGCACTCAATCGAACGCCGCGCGGTAATCGGTCGAGCAAGGGAAAGCCAATCTCCCTCTCCAAATCCTGGATCTGCCGCGATAGTGGCGGCTGAGCGACGTGGAGGCGAGCCGCCGCCCGTCCGAAATGCTGCTCCTCGCCAACCGCGACGAAATAGCGCAGATGCCGTAGTTCCATTCGATACCTTCCTGGTATTGGATGAATACGAACAAAATCTTGGACGTATCGGTCTGGATTATCACAGAGTCGCGACATGAAAGCACTCGTCCTGAACGCGCTGGGCCGCGGGTTTGATCTCGACGAGGTCGACATCGCCTCGCCCACAGGCCGCGAAGTGCTTGTCGACGTTCAAGCGTCAGGCCTGTGTCATACGGACCTGCTGTTCGCCACGCATGACATCGCGCCGACGCCTTCGGTCCTCGGCCACGAAGTTGCCGGAATCGTGGCCGCCCTCGGTCCCGATGTGACGCAAGTCCATGTTGGCGACCGCGTCGTCGGGTCGCTTGCGCAGGTATGCGGCGGATGCGCCCGGTGCCTTTCTGGCCGCCCGTTTCAATGCCTTCATCCGGAGTCGACACTGCGTCGGCCCGGCGAGTTCCCCCGACTGAGCCGGGGCGGTATTGGTCTGTTCCAGGGTTTCGGGCTGGGCGGTTTCGCCGAGCGCGCGCTCATTCACGAGAACCAGCTCGCGGTCGTGCCGAAGGAGATGCCCTTCGCTCAGGCGGCGCTGCTCGGGTGCGGCGTCGTCACGGGCGCCGGCGCCGTCTTGAACACCGCGAACGTGAAGCCCGGTGAATCAGTCGTGATCTTCGGTGCCGGTCGCGTGGGCCTCAATGCCGTGAGCGGCGCGCGCCTCGCCGGCGCGGCGCGAATTGTCGTCATCGACATTCAGCCGAAACGGCTCGACGCCGCCCGCGGATTCGGGGCGACCGATGTCATCGATTCCACCACAAGCAAGCCGGTCGAAGTCGTCCGCGATCTGCTGCCGGGAGGCGCCGACCACGTCTTCGACTTTGTGGGGTTGAAGATGGTGGCGGAAGAAGGACTGGCGATGCTCGCCGTCGGGGGCGCGCTTTAACTCGTCGGCGTGGCGAAACCCGAGGTCGATATCAGTCTGAACATCTTTGCCGCGATCGGCGGCCAGAGGCGTGTCGTGGGCGTGAACTTCGGATCGACCAACGCGAAGCGCGACATCCCGATGTACGCGCAGCTATACCTGCAAGGCCGGATGAACCTGGACGATCTCGTGTCGAAACGGATCGCATTGCGCGAGGTCAACGACGGTTACGCGGCGCTCAAGGACGGGACGTTCAATCGCGTGGTTGTCACGTCGTTCTGACCGTGCTTGCGAGACAAGGAGACGCACCATGAAAGCAGTCGCAGAAAAAACCCCCATCAAGACAATTACGACCCACTACATTGACGGTGCGTTCGTCGCGTCGCATGGTCAGGAAGTGATGGAAATCGTCCGCCCGACAGACGCGAAAGTCATCGCCCGCGTCACGCTGGGCGACGAAGAGGATACCCGACGCGCGATCGCCGCGGCCAGGCGCGCCTTTGTCACGTTCGGCCGGACCACGAAAACGCAGCGCGCCGACGCCCTGCGCCGGCTGCATCGGGCGGTATCGTCGCGCATCGACGATCTCACCGCCGCGATGGTCGACGAGTACGGCGGCGTCGTCCGGTTCGCCAGGCTCATCGTGGAGTCGGGCGCGAATGCTTTCCCTGCTGCGGAACAGGCCCTTCAGGAACTGCCGATGACGCAGAGCTGGGGCAAGACCACTGTCACCTTGGAGCCTGTGGGCGTGGCCGGTCTGATCACCGCGTGGAACGCCAATGCGCTGTTCATCTGCCTCAAGCTGGCGTCGGCTGTTGCCGCCGGCTGCACCGTCGTCATCAAGCCCAGCGAACTCAGTTCGCTGCAGACTGGCGTGATGCTCGAGTGCATCGACGCGGCGGGGCTTCCAAAGGGCGTCTGCAACGTCGTGATCGGTCGTGGAAATACCGTCGGCGCCGAGCTCGTCCGAAATCCGGATGTT
>QHWF01000528.1 GCA_003222455.1 Acidobacteriota bacterium | reverse complement strand
CGACCGTGCACCGGCAAAGCGTCCGCTCGTCCTGTTCGGGTACGGCATTTCGTCGATCGCGCGGCCGTTCATCGCGCTGACCACCACGTGGCTGCAGGTGTTCACGGTTCGCGTGCTGGATCGCGTTGGCAAGGGGATTCGCGGCGCACCGCGTGACGCGATGCTCGCGCTGTGGGCGACACCACGCACCCGCGGCAGGGTGTATGGGTTCCATCGCGCGATGGATCACACCGGCGCGGTGGTTGGTCCTGTGCTCGCGTCGTTGTTCTTGTTCTTGTACCGCGATCATTACCGCACCCTGTTCGCGCTGACGGTGGTGCCGGGCGCGATCGCCGTCGCGTTGATTTTTTTCGTGCAGGAAGATGTGCGGCCAGGTGGATGGGATGGGTCGGGTAGGGGCGGCTCGCGAGCCGCCCCTGCGAAGAACGTCCCGCTGCCCCGCCAGTTCACGTTGTTCATGATCGTCCTCACGATCTTCACACTGGGCAATTCCACCGACGCGTTCCTGCTGCTGAAGCTGACGGATGTCGCGGGCAGTGCCCGGTTCGTGCCGCTGATGTGGGCGGCGCTGCATGTGGTGAAGGCCGTGGTGTCGGTGGTTGGCGGGGCGTGGTCGGATCGCATCGGCCGCCGCGCGGTGATCGTGACGGGCTGGCTCGTGTACGCCGCCGTATACGCTGGATTTGCACTGAGCGAGACGCTGCCGGCGTTGTTTGCGTGGTTTCTCACGTACGGCTTCTATTTCGGGTTCGCCGAAGGGACCGAGAAGGCGCTCGTCGCGGATCTTGCCCCGGCCGAGCGTCGAGGGTTCGCGTTTGGCATCTACAACGCCGTGCAGGGTCTCGGCGCGCTCGCCGCGAGCCTCGTGTTCGGACTCATCTGGCGCAGCTACGGACCATCCGCGGCATTCGGCGTCGGCGCGGCGCTCGCACTCGCCGCGACGGCACTGCTGTTCGTTATAATTGTTCCGCCTCATGACGCGGATTCTCGTCACGAACGATGACGGCTATCGATCCGACGGCATTCGCGTGCTTGCCGATGCCCTTCGCGCGTGCGGCGACGTGACCATCGTGGCGCCGGTCCAGGAAGCCAGCGCAATCGGCCACGCGCTGACGCTGCGCCACCCGCTCCGGCTCGAACGCATCGATGCGCACACGTGCGCGGTTGACGGCACGCCGACCGATTGTGTGAACATCGCCGTGACGCAGGTGTTTCGCGCGCTGCCCGATCTCGTCGTTTCCGGGATCAACAAAGGATGGAACCTCGGAGACGATGTCACCTACTCGGGTACCGTGGCGGGCGCGCTCGAGGGGGCGCTCCTGGGCATTCCGAGCATCGCCGTCTCGTTGCGCGCCACACGGGGCGACTACGACTTTTCCTACGCCGCGCGCGCGGCAACGGCGATGGCCGAGGCGATGCTGCGGCGGCCGCTGCCGTCGCGCACGTTTCTCAACATCAACGTGCCGAAGGGCGAGCCGAAAGGCTACCGCGTGACCGTTCAGGCGAAGCGGAATCACGTGACGTCCGTCGCTGAGCGGCACGACCCGAAAGGCCGGCCGTACTACTGGATCGAAGAAGGGCAGAACGAGTGGGAGCCGCACGATCGGTCCGACTATCAGGCCGTTCGCGACGGCTTCGTGTCGGTCACCCCGCTGCAGCCCGATCTGACCGCCCACGACGTGCTGACCGCTGTAGAAGAATTGACCTCCGAGAAGGCAGCTGGAGTAAGGTAACGCGGGAGCCGTGATGATTTCACCTCCGCGTCCTCTGTGGTAAGTTTTCGGCAAGGAGGCCGCGAGTGATGCGATGGTTTCGACAGCTGCTGGTCCCCGGCCTGACGGCGGCACTCGTGCTCGTGTGGACGACCGCGCCCCTGCCGGCGCAGTCGGGCACGGGGGACGGCGAATGGCGCACGTATGGAGCCGACCTGGCGAACACCCGGTACGCGCCGCTCGATCAGATTAACGCGTCGAACTTCAGCAAGCTCGAGCTCGCGTGGCACTTCAAGGCCGATTCACTCGGTCCCCGTCCTGAGTTCCAGTTCGAGTCGACTCCGTTGATGGCCGGCGGCATGGTGTACTCCACCGCCGGTACCCGCCGTGCCGTCGTGGCGCTCGACGCGGCCACCGGCGAGATGATCTGGATGCACAGCGAGCGCGAAGGGGCGCGCGGCGCGGCGGCGCCGCGGCAATTGTCCGGACGCGGGCTGGCCTACTGGAGCGACGGCGCCAACGACGCCCGCATCCTCTATGTGACGCCCGGCTACCGGCTGATTGCGCTGGATGCAAAAACGGGAATCCCGGTTGCGAGCTTCGGCGAGCGGGGCGTCGTCGACCTGAAAAAAGACGACGATCAGGAGATCGATCTCGTCACCGGCGAGCTCGGGCTGCATTCGACGCCGATTGTCGCGCGCGACATCGTGATTGTCGGTGCGGCGCACCGGTCTGGCGGTGTGCCGCGCAGCCGCATGAACGTCAAAGGCTATGTCCGCGGTTTCGACGTGCGCACGGGCAAGCGGCGCTGGATCTTCCACACGATTCCGTCGCCCGGTGAATACGGACACGACACCTGGGAGAAGGACTCGTGGACCTATACCGGCAATGCCGGCGTGTGGGCGCAGATTTCGGTGGACGAAGAACTGGGGATGGCCTACCTGCCGGTCGAACTGCCGACCGGGGACTACTACGGCGGACATCGGCCAGGCAACGGCTTGTTCGGCGAGAGCGTCGTCGCGGTCGATCTTCAGACGGGGCAGCGCAAGTGGCACTTCCAACTGGTGCACCACGGGATCTGGGACATGGACATCCCGTGCGCGCCAATCCTCGCCGACATCACGGTGAACGGGCGCGCCGTCAAGGCGCTCGCGCAGCCGACGAAGCAGGCGTTTCTGTATGTGTTCGACCGTGTCACGGGAAAGCCGATCTGGCCGATCGAGGAGCGTCCGGTGGCGAAAGGCGATGTGCCCGGCGAGTGGTACGCGCCGACGCAGCCGTTCGTCACCAGGCCACCGGCTTACGATCGACAGGGCGTGCAGGTGGACGACTTGATCGATTTCACGCCGGAGCTTCGCGCTGAAGCGCTGAAGCTGGTCGCGAAGTACAAGCTCGGTCCGATCTTCACGCCGCCGGTCGTCAGTCAGATCGAAGGTCCGCTGGCCACGCTGATGGGTGCATTTGCCACGAACTGGCCAGGCGGCTCGTACGACCCGGAGACCCACACGGTATTTCTGCACTCGCAGTCGGGCGTCACGCCGCTCGGACTCGTGAAGCCGTCGGACGCGAAAATCGATCTCAATTACGTGCAGGGCTCGGCGGCGACGGGCATGCGGACGACGCTCGGATCCGGCGGCGGTGCGGG
The DNA here is from genome assembly GCA_003222455.1 of Acidobacteriota bacterium. GTDB lineage: Bacteria > Acidobacteriota > Vicinamibacteria > Vicinamibacterales > CAVVIG01 > QHWF01. The sequence continues at coordinate 4,193 of QHWF01000528.1, read as the reverse complement.
CGCCGACGCCTCATCGAGCGATCGCGCGGCGGCCCGCACGCCGGCGCCGGCGGCGGAAGGCGGCGGCGGCGGTGGTGGCCTCACGGTGCAGGGCCTGCCGTTGCGATCTGAATACAGGTGAGATCCGATGGCAGGTGCCGCACGGCGAGACGCCCGATACCGTGAAGAACCATCCCGCGCTCAAGGGGATAACGATCCTGCCGCGCACAGGACAGTCGGGAAATGTCGGCACGCTCGTCACGAAAACGCTCCTCGTTGCCGGCGAGCCGCGCGTCACCACGACTTCGACTGGTCAACGCGGCGCGATGCTGCGGGCGTACGACAAGGCGACCGGCGCTGAAGTCGGCAGCGTCTACATGCCGGCGCCGCAGAGCGGATCGCCGATGACCTACATGTTCAACGGCAGGCAGTACATCGTGATCGCCATCAGCGGCGGCAATTACTCCGCCGAGTTGCTAGCATTCAGATTGCCGCAGCCGTAGCGGCGACAGTAGTAGTGCAGGCCTTCAGGCCTGCCGCGGAGGATCCGATGAAACGCGCAGCCCTCTCCCTCGTGATCGTCGGCGTGCTCTATCCGGCCACGTTCGCCGCACAATCCGGACCGCCGGCTGCGACGTTCACCAGAGACATTGCGCCCATTCTCCAGAAGTCATGTCAGAACTGCCATCGTCCCGGCGCGATCGCGCCGATGTCGCTGCTGACGTATCAGGACGTCCGCCCGTGGGCGCGCGCGATCAAGCAGAAGGTGCAGGCGCGCGAGATGCCGCCGTGGTACATCGATCGGCACATCGGCATTCAGAAGTTCAAGGACGATCCCTCCCTGACCGACGCCGAGATCGCCACGATCGCGGAATGGGTCGACGCCGGGGCGCCCGCGGGGAATCCGGCCGACATGCCGAAGCCGCGCGTGTTCGCCGACATCGACAAGTGGCATATCGGCAAGCCGGACATGATCGTCTCGCTGCCGAAACCGTACGAGCTGCGGGCGAACGGGCCCGACGAGTTCTATGACGTCGACGTGGATCCCGGATTCAAGGAGGATCTCTATATCGCGGCCGTCGAGACCAAGCCCGAGCCGTACAGCTTCAAGGTGGTCCACCACGCGACGGCGAACATGATTGAGGACGAGGACGAGGATCCCGTCGGGTTCTTCTTCAACGAATACGCGCTTGGCAAGAACGGCGACATCTTTCCCGAGAACTCCGGCCGCCTGATCAAGGCCGGCTCGAAGATCCATTTCAATCTGCACCTGCATCCGAGCGGCGAGAAGGCGCTCGTGAACGTGTCGATCGGCTTCAAGCTGTATCCGAAAGGGGAGGTCCCGAAGTACGTCGCCTTCACGCAGCACATGGGCGACAACACCGATCTGGATATTCCACCGGGCGAGATTTCGCGGACCGATGGCTATTTCCGCCTGCCGCGGCCGGCCGTCATCTCGGCGTTTCAGCCCCACATGCACAATCGCGGCAAGGCGCAGTGCATGGAAGCGATCTATCCGGACGTGCGTCCCGACTCGGCGCGTCCCGGTCCCGCCCGAACCGAAACCCTGAGCTGCGTCAGCAACTACCAGTTCGGCTGGCATATCACCTATCCGTATGCCGACGAGGTGCAGCCGATCCTGCCGGCGGGAACGGTCGTTCACATCACCGCGTGGCACGACAACACGGCGGCGAACAAGTACAACCCGAATCCGCGGAACTGGGTCGGCTACGGCCAGCGGACGATCGACGAGATGAGCTTTGCATGGGTCAGCCTGTTCTACATCGACGAGGCGGACTACCAGCAGCGCGTGGAGGCGCGGAAGAAGAAGGCGACGAATGAGTGATTCCCGATTGCGAAATCATCTCCAGAAGGTGGCACGCCTGCCGCGCACAGTCCCCGCTCGTCGAGAGTCGCGCGACGTCTGCCCGAGCACGGCCTGTTGGCGACCCTTCGACACAGCTCAGAGTCGCCGTGAGCTTGTCGAAGCGTCATGCTTGCCTGCGTTGCCGCGTTTGCTTTTCTTGCGATGGCGAACGCACGCGCACAGCAGCTCCCAACCGCCATTCCTCAAACGAAATGGGCCAGTGGTCAGGACGTCGTGCCGTACTTCGAGGGGTGGATTCGCAATCCGGATGGCAGCTTCGACATGGTGTTCGGGTACTTCAACCGGAACTGGCAGGAAGAGCTGGCGATACCGGCCGGCGCCGGCAACTTCGTCGAACCGGGCGGCCCGGATCGCGGTCAGCCGACGTACTTCCTCCCGCGGCGACAGGGCTGGGTGTTTCGCGTGCGGGTGCCGCAGGATTTCGGCAAACAGGTGGTCACGTGGACCGTCACGGCCAACGGCAAGACCCAAAAAGCGTACGGCGAGCTGCTGCCGGTCGAAGAGATCACCGAACGCATCGTCATGGCGCGCGGCAACCTCAATCCTGGCGAGGGAGATCCCAACAAGCCGCCGTTGGTCACCGTCGCGCCGGTTCATGCGGCCAGCATCGGCGACGCCGTGTCATTGCGTGCGACCGTTGTGGACGATGGGTTGCCGAAGCCGCGCGAGGTGTCGGCAAAACGACCGGCTGCGTCCGATGCCACGAAAATTCAGGCGCAGACGAACTCGAACGTGACGCCTCGCCCGCGCGGGTTGACCGTCGCGTGGATGCAGCTCCGCGGTCCGGCCAGAGTGACGTTCGAGCCCGCCGGATCGATTCCCGTGGCTGAGGGGACTGCCGTGACCGCTGCCCGATTCCAGCAGCCCGGGATCTATGTGCTCCGCGCGACGGCGAGCGACGGCGCGCTGGCAACGAAGACCGATGTGACGATTACCGTAGACGCAGGCAAGTCGCAGAATCCAATGAGAGTCTGGTGATTCGACGTTCGACGCAGAACGTGGAACTGGAGGGTTTCTGTGTGCGTTTCTGTCGGTCCCGCGGGGAAGGACGCGGATTCCAGTCGACCGTGGTAAGATGACGATTCGCCCCAGGTCGGGGCGTGGCTCAGCCTGGTAGAGCACTCGGTTCGGGACCGAGGGGTCGGAGGTTCAAATCCTCTCGCCCCGACCACTTCTGGTCAAGCAAAACGGCCTTCGATCGACGGTCATAGTCGGTTGGAGGCCTTTTTTGTAGACGATTTCCAAGTCCGGGTTCTGAATTCCCGCGAATCACTCAGAAATCCGCCAGATTTCGCATCGTTCATTGCTGGTGGTCGCCGGACGCTATCGGGCGACTCTCGACGCTGCGAAGGTCACGGTGTTCCTCCTCGACGAGCATCAGTACATGCGGCCGGACGAGATCGGTGAGACGAAGCTGATCGGTGAAGCGACGAAACGCCGCGGCATTCCGCTGGCTGCATACGACCTCGATACGCAGTTTCGTTGTGCCGGGTCGCAGGAGTACATGTGGTGGGTCGATTGGGTGCTCGGGTTTCGGACTACACCACCTGAGGATTGGCGCGGCAAATACCGGCTCGACTTTACGACCTCGCCTGACGATCTGGACGACTTCGTTGCGCATTGACGGCAGCCGACGAGCCCTTCGCCCTTTCTGAAGTCGTGCTCGCCGGCTTCCTGCGGATCGTCACGAATCCAAAGATTTTCGATCCGCCATCGCCGATGGAGACGGCCATCGCATTTTGTCAGCGTCTTGTGGATTGGCCGCGGGCAGTGCCGGTGGTCCCGAGCCGTCGCCATTGGGATATCTTCGTTGGGCTCTGTGCCAACATCCACGGCGCCCTCGTCACGGACGCTTACCTCGCTGCGCTCGCGATCGAACACGGCTGCGAATTGATCACAACTGACAGTGACTTCGCGCGGTTTTCCGGATTGCGGTGGCGGCATCCGTTCGCCGCGTAATCGAAGGACCTGCCTTTCGTCACCGATGCCGCCAGCGGCACCCCTGCACGTGTGCGCCTGCTCAAACCGAATGCTGGCCGCCGGCTCGCGCGCTAGCAATCTGATCAACCGCGGCGCTTCCGATGCCCGCACGCGATTGATGCGTTCGACCGGAGGGACCGCCAGGCCGGATCGTCGAGCGTTTCCTGAGGGAGGAGTCGTTCGAGATCGTTCTCTCCCTGGCCATCATCGAGGAGACGGTCCGGGCGTTCACCTACCCGAAGGTTCGCAAGTACATTCATGCTGGCGTGGACCCGGAACTATGGTTCGAAGATCTGATTCTGCTGGCTCAGTTCGTCGCTGGTGACTACGAGCTGCAGGGCGTCAG
>QHWF01000524.1 GCA_003222455.1 Acidobacteriota bacterium | reverse complement strand
CGCGGTCGGATTGGAGATGTTCGTCGCCGGCGCGCCGAGGTGGCTATTGTTGAACACATTGAACAGCTCAGCGCGAACGTCCAGCCGCCGCGTCGCGGCAATGGGGAACCTCTTCGCGAACGCCAGATCGGTTCGGCGAACCGGCGGACCAATCACGGTGTTCCGCCCGGGCGTGCCCTGAAATCCGGCGGCCGGCACCGTGTAGGCCGTCGGGTCGAACCAGCGCTGCGGCGTCGGATTCGCGAGCTGTCCCCCTGGGAGCGTGTTCTTAGTTCTCGGACACTCTCCTGGGCTACAATTCACGGCGTTTCGCATCCCAGAACACGCGCGAACTCACGTCCATGGCCCCTGCCCGCGACCCATACCTCGTCAAGTCGGTGGTGCATTCGTCGCGGGTGCTCTCGGCCTTCCGCGCATCGGGCGAAGCGCTGCCGCTCCGGGAGATCGCGGCGCGCAGCGGCTTGCCCAAGAGCATGGCCTTCCGGCTCCTCTACACGCTGGAACGGTGCGGGATGATCGAAAAGGTCGGTGCGAACCTGTATCGATCCTCGCTGCGGCCCTTCAAACAGAAGTTGTATCGGATTGGGTATGCGGCACAAGGGACCGACTACCAGTTTTCAAAGGACGTGTCGGCCGGTCTGCAGCGTGCGGCCGCAGCCGAGGGTGTCGAGCTGATTTGCGTGGACAACCGCTACAATCCGAAGATCGCCCAGCGCAACGCCGACGTGCTCGTGCGCGAGCACGTCGACCTCGTCATCGAATTCCAGACCGACGAGCAGATCGCCCCGATTGTGGCGGCCAAGTACCGGGACGCGAACATCCCGCTGATCGCCATCGAGATTCCGCATCCAGGCGCGACCTACTTCGGGGCGAATAATTACGAGGCGGGCCTGATCGGCGGTCGATACCTCGGCCGGTGGGCCAGGCAGCAGTGGCATGCCGAGGTGGACGAAATTGTGCTGATCGCGCTGAAACGCGCCGGCAGCCTGCCGCAGATGCGCCTGACCGGCATGCTCGTCGGCATGAAAGAGGTGTGCCCGCATCTCGAACACTCCCCCGTCACCTGTCTGGACGGCGACGGCGTGCTCGGCGACAGCTTCGAAGCGATGCGCAAGCATCTCCGATCCGCCAGGTCGCGCCGCTTCGTCGTCGGTGCGATCAACGATCCCAGCGCGCTCGGGGCGCTGCGGGCGTTTCAGGAGGCGGGGCGGACCGACGCGTGTGCGATCGTCGGCCACAACGCGTCGCTCGAAGGCCGGGCCGAGTTGCGCCAGTCAGGTACCCGTCTCATCGGGTCGGTCGCCTACTTCCCGGAAAAGTATGGTGAGCAGATCCTCAGAGTGGCGCTCGACATCCTGCATCGGCGTCCGGTGCCGCCGGCCGTCTTCGTCAAGCACCAGATGGTCACGCCGGAAAATGTCAATCACATTTATCCGAACGACGAACTGATCGGGATGTCGGCAGCTGCACTCGCCTAGTCACGACGATCAACGCAGAACCCGCGGAACCCGCGGAGAAGACCCGTTGTGTTCTGCGAGTTCTGCGCTTTCTGCGTTGAATGTCGTGCCGTGTGGCGGCGTCAGTCAGTCGGACATGGCTCCCAGGGAATTCGCGGAACGTGGAGTTCGTCGTGACGAAGTGCTGGCTCTCTTCTCTTCTGGCGCTGCTCTTATTCACGAACCTGGCAGGAGTCGTCTACGCGCAGGTCGAACAAGGCACCATTGCCGGCCGCGTCTTCGACGAGGCGGGCGGCGTGGTGCCCGGCGCCAGCGTGATCGTCACCGAGACCGGCACCGGTGTGGTTCGGGAGACGCTCACGAACGGTGTGGGGCAATACGCGGTCCCCTATCTGCCCGTCGGGATCTACCAGGTCACCGCGGCGTTGGCCGGGTTCAGCAGCGCTCGCATGACTGGCGTGGTGATTCGCGTCGGGCTGACGGCCACCGTGGATCTGTCCCTCGAGCCGGGACCGCTGCAGACCGAAGTCACCGTCACCGCCGATGCCGTGCAACTGGAGCTGCAAAGCCCCGCGGTCGGCAATGTCGTGACCGGACGCCAGATGATCGAGCTGCCGCTCGTCGGCCGCAATCCGTACTCGCTGGTCACGCTCGCTCCCGGCGTCGTCGATCGAGGAAACACCGGCACGGGACCTCTCATCAACGGTGCACGGTCGAACTCGACATCGGTGATGCTCGACGGCGCCGAGCAGCGCAACAGCACGACCAACGATCTCAACTACTCGCCGCCGCTCGAAAGCGTGCAGGAGTTCCGCGTCGTCACCAACGGGCTCTCTGCCGAGTTCGGCCGCACCGGAGGCGGCGTGATCACCGCGGCAACGCGGTCCGGCACCAACGCCTTCCACGGCAGCGTGTATGGCTACCTGCGCAGCGACCGGTTCAACGCGAACAGCTGGACGAACAACCGGAACAATGTGGCTCGCGGCAAAGAGGACATCAAGCAGTACGGGTTCACGCTGGGCGGCCCCGTCAGGAAGAATCGCACGTTCTTCTTCGTCAACGTGGAGCGCTCGAAGAGTCTGACGCCCGACAACCTGATCCGGACCGTTCCGACTCTGCTGCAAAGGGCTGGCGACTTCTCGCAGACCCGCACCAGCGCCGGCCAGCTCATTACGATCTACGACCCGTTGACAACGCAGCCGAATCCTGCCGGAGGCTTCATTCGGAATCCGTTTCCGGGGAACGTGATCCCGGCCGCCCGGATCGACCCGATCGCGAAGGCGATCCTGGAATACTTTCCGCTGCCGACCAACGGCAATGCCTCGCAGAACTTCGTCCACGAGCGAACGCGCACGAGCACGGCTCTGCCGATGGTGATTCGCATGGATCACAGCGCCGGCGCTCACCGGCTCTTTGGCTCGTTCCGGCAGAGCAACGGCGAGGATGATTCGCCGACTGTCAGCGTGGCCTTTCCCGATCCAGGGACCAACGGCGAGTTCGGGACGCGCGCCAACGACCGGCTCTCATCGGTTCTCAGCGACACGATTGTGTTCCGCTCCAATCTCGTCGCCGAGATCCGACTGGGCTTCACGCGCAATCATTTCACGACCACGCCTGCGACGCTGGGGCTCGATTTCGGCACTCTGGGCATCGGCGGCGCCGACCCCGCGCTGAAAGCGCATTCGGCGCTCGCCATGTTCCCTCGAATCGACGTCGGGGGCGGCATCGACTCCCTCGGGATGAATCGGGCCGGCCTGATCGACGACCTGGAAGACACGCGCGAGCTGCAAGCGCACGTGACGTGGCTCAATGGCCGCCACACGATCAAGGGAGGGCTGCAGCTCGCTCGCATGGGATTCGACGTATTCCGGCCGGAATACCCCTCCGGCCAGTACGTCTTCGGCGCAGGATTCACACAGGGACCGAACCCGGCGACCGCGTCGACGACGGCCGGCTATGGCTTCGCCACGTTCCTGCTGGGAGCGCCCACCGGCGGGCAGATCAGCGGCGACCCGCGCTTCCATGCGTCGCAGAAGTATCTCGCGCCCTACGTCCAGGACGACTGGAAGATCACAAACGATTTCACCGTGAACCTCGGGTTGCGCTACGACTATCAGAGTCCGTGGATCGAAAAGGACGACCAGCTCACGTTCTTCGATGCCAACGCGACCGATCCGCTGACAGGGCGAAAGGGCGTCATCCGACTGGTCGGTCGAGATGGCGTCTCACGCTACCAGACCGATCCCGACCGGAATAACATCGCGCCACGTCTCGGTTTCGCGTGGCACCTTACCGGGCCGATGGTCCTGCGCGGCGCCTACGGCATCGTCTATTACCCGGGAAGCGGCGGTATCGGATCGGCCCCCAGCGATCTTGGCAGCGGTGGGTTCCTGACGTCGACGACGGTCAATCTCGAGGGCTCCGGCACCCCTTCCGCTGCGCCCAACACACCGCCGTCCGGCGCCTCGCTTCGCAGTCCGTTCAACTCCGGTTATTTCGAACCACCGGCGACCGTCGTCGGCGGTTCGGTGACCACAGCGTTCCGCGATCTCCAGACGCCTTACGCGCACATGTGGAACGTCGGCGTCCAGCGCGAGCTGCCGGGACAGATGATCGGCGAAGTGGCCTACGTGGGCACTCGGCACGAGAAGCTGTGGATCAATGTTTCGCGTAACGCCATTCCGTCCGATGCCCTGTCCCAGGGGACCGGTTGCTCACGGCTTCGAACACGCGCGCCTCGCAGCTCCTGAAACCGTATCCACAGTACGCCGGGATCACCCGGTTCCGCGATTCGGTGGGCGACGCCTGGTACAACGCCGTCACGCTGCGGCTTGAAAAGCGCACGACTCAGGGCCTCAGCTATCAGGTGGCCTACACGCTCAGCAAGGAACAGGACACCGTTCCCGAGCGGTTCGGCAGCCGCGGCAGTGTGGTGATCGATCCCAACGATCTGAGCCGGTCGAAATCCGTCGCTGAGGATGACCGGACTCACGTGGTCACGACGTACTTCATCTGGGAGCTGCCGGTCGGTCCCGGCCACCGTTGGGCAAACGGCGGTTGGATGGCGCATGCGATTGGTGGCTGGCGCCTCGGCGGCATCGGCACGTTCGCAAGCGGCCGGCCGCTCGTGCTCGGCGTGACGGCCAGCAACGGCGTGTCCACCGGGCTCGGTGCGTACGCGAACGTCATCGGCGACCCGAAAGTGCCGGCGAACGAACAAACGCTCGATCACTGGTTCAACACCGCCGCGTTCGCGCAGCCGGCGCCGTTCACGTTTGGCACCGGCACGCGCACGTATCCGGTCGTGCGTGGACCGAAGATCAACCGGCTGGATCTTCTTATCAGCCGGCTTCAGAAGGCCGGTGCATCGAGCGTCGAGCTCAGAATGGAGGCGCAGAACGTGCTGAACACGCCGCAATTCGGCGAGCCCGTGGGCAACCTGACCGACCCGAATTTCGGCAGGATCATCACCGGCACCGGAGAGCGGAGGCTTCAGCTCGGCGTGCGGCTCGGCTTCTAACGAAGCTCCTCAAACGGACAAGTGCAGCGTTGAGGCGGATCTTCGTCGGCATTGTGCGCGCGACCTCCGTTGGGGCTCTCAGCATTAGCCGTGGCGGGTCCTGTCCGCGAACAGCCCCGTCCGGGTGCTCGGCGAAAAGCGCCTGTCACGGCTGACGCCTCCGCGCCCGGCGGGGCGGCCCCGTTCGCGGCCACCCGCGAGAGGCTAATGTGATTCGTTTCACCGCATGACTAGTCGAGCCAGTTTCTGACGTGGTACGTCGCGATGTGCATCACGTGGGTTGCTGAGAGAAGTTGAATCGGTGCCGTGTCACGTGTGCCCGACGACCAGCAACGTGTTCGACAGCTCCGCGGCCTGTGTGAGACAGTCGCGCAGGCTTTCCGGATCGAGCTCGGCAAAGCTTTCGTCGAGCACGACGAGGTCGGCATGCTGGAGCAGCGCTCTGGCGATGAACATGCGGCTGCGTTCGCCGTGCGAGAGCTGCCACCCTGTCTCACCCACGCGCTGAAACAACCCGCCCGGCATTCGGTCGAGCAGGTCGCCGAGTCCGAGCCGGCGGCACACGTCTTCTGCGAGCTCGAGATCCTCGGTTCGCGGAGGCCAACGGCGGCCCATCAGAAGGTTGAACGCGAGGCTTTCGGCGAACACGTAATTCTCGTGAAATTGCGGAGCGGCCACGACACGTTGCCGCCACGTCTCGGCGCCGAGCGTCGCGCGGTCGAGCCCGTCGAGCAGCAGGACCCCTGATCCCGGCGTTCGCAGGCCGGTCAGCAACGACACCAACGTCGACTTCCCGCTCCCCGAAGGTCCTGACAAGTGAATACGGTCGCCATGGCGGATTTCGAAACTGCAGCCTTTAAGCGCCGGCTCGGCGCGATCGGGAAAGCGGAAGGCGAGATCCTGTGCCGTCAGCAGCGCGCCCGAGCGGGGCGCTTTCGACAACACTGGCGCCGCCATGTCGACGCAGCCGACATCCTCGGGCCGCGTCGCGGCCGCAGCGAGCGGCTCGAGCTGCTTCCATCCGATGACGGCGCTGGCGGCATACGACAACGTCGACGTCAGCCTGGCGAGCGCACCGTAGGCGAGCAGGATCGCGCCGAGACCGACCGCCAGGATGGTCGAAGAGTTTTGAGTCGCAAGAAACGATGGCGAGAGCCCCAGCACCGCGACGATCAGCCCCGTGCGCGGGATCGTCAGCACTGCACGATCGGTTCGATCCATCCGCGCGGCGCGAGTCAGATATCCGTCCAATAACCGGTCTTCGTCCGTGTGCCGATGCGAGCTGGGCTCCTGAGCGAGCCGGGTCCGGTGACCCACCATCCTCTCCACCAAATCGTTGGTCATCTCCAGCCGCGTCTCCGTCCACCGGCGACGGCGCTCGAACGAGCGCCAGCCGAGCAGCGCGGTGATCGCGATCGTGATCACGAGCAGGAGGAGATGCATGACGAGTGAAGCGGCGATGAAAATCGCCGACGCGAGCAGGAGCTCCACGGCAGTCGCCAGCGCATAAAAGACGCCCGCGAGCGCCAGGGATTCGACCGTTTCCGATTCGATGACGCGCGCGAGATGCTGCCCGATGCCCTGATGGCGCGTCTCGTCCGGTTCCAGCCGCAGCGCGCCGAAGAGCAGGCGCAGCTTGAGAAGTCCCCCTGCGCCGACGGCGAAGACGCCTTGCGACCACGCGGCGACCAGCCCCAGTGGCGCGAGCATGAGCAGGAGGAATGTCCACGCAAAGACGGTCCCGGCATCGAAGCGGCCTTCCAGAGCGGCGCGGCCGACGATGAACCACGCAGTCACCGAGGCGCACGTCTGCAGGACGTATGCGACAGAAAAGATCACCACGTGTCGTGTGACGAGCGCCTGCCGCAGATGGTGGCGGAAAGGCGCTCCGGGCGGCAGGCGCAGCAGCCAGCCATGCGATACGGGCGCCGGACCGAATCGGTCGCGCATGATGGCCAGAGCGGCGGCGGCGTGCCGATCGGCGGGAATGCCGGCCGCAGCGACGAGCGCCCGAACCCGCGGCGCAATCGGCGCCTCGAAATCGCGACTGAGCCATGAGGCGATATCGCTGACGCGCACCCGGTGGCATCGACCATCGCAGTCCAGAACGACCGCGCGGCGTCTCGCGGTTGCGAGGATGGCCAGGAACGTTGCGCAGTCGGCACGCGGAAGCATCACGATTGCCGGTCCCGCCTGATTCACCGTTCGTTCAACCCCGTTGTAGGGAATCTCAATCGGTTCCGCCTCGACGTCGAGACGCCGGCACACCTGCTGCATCCAGGTTGCGAGCGCCTCGCGACTTTCAGTTCGCGACGGAGGCGCCGGCAACGGCGCACCGGACTCGGTGCGCAGGCCGCTCGCGCGCGTGAGCAGATCC
>QHWF01000523.1 GCA_003222455.1 Acidobacteriota bacterium | reverse complement strand
ACCACCAGATGGCAGGATGAAACCAGAAGGCCGTCCTGACGATTTCCTCGATCAGAATCGACCGCCAGTCGCGGCGGGCCGCGTGCAGCAGTTCGTGGCAGAGCACGGCGCGCTGGACGTCGGGCGGGAGCTCGCGCAGCCTGGACGGCAGGAGCACGACCGGACGCGCGAGCCCGAACGTCACCGGCTGGGCGATCCGTTCGTGCCAGCGCACGTCAGCGGCCGGAGCCACCGTGCGCTGCAGAAGGCTGAGATCGTCGGACAAGGCGGCGATCGTGCCGGCCGTTCTCAGCGAGCGAAGCCGGCAGAGTCCGACGAGCAGCCACAACGCCTTTGCCAGAATCCCGCCCATCAACACCCAGACGACTGCAGTCGCGGCAGAGACGCGTTGGACGCCGGCAAGATGTTCGCGCGCGCCGGTCACCGCTGCGCTCACCTGCGTACCGGAGGCGACATCGACGTCGACGATGTGTGGAGGGGCCAGCGGCAACAGCAGACAGACGACGAGGATGAACCGCCAGTAGATCAACCGGACGTGTGGCGCGCGCACCCTGATCATGGCGCTGGCGCACGCGGCCGAGACCACCATCAGCAGAATCTGTACGCTGTAGGTTGCGAGGGCGGAGGGGAACGCGTCCATGGCTCAGTCTCGAGACGTTTCGTTTGTCTCGTCAATCAATTTCGAGAGGTCTTCACGTTCTTTGCTCGTCAGCCGGTTGTCTTTCACGAGGTGGAGCAACAGCGGCCGCGGCGCGCCGTCGAACACGCGATTGACGAACTCGCGGACCATCGACGAGATCACCGTCCGCTGCGGCCGCGTGGGACGATAGCGATAGGCGCGCTCGTGTTTTTCCTTCTTCAGATAGCCTTTCGTCTCCAGCACGTTCATCATCGTCATCACGCTGGTGTATGCGATGTGGCGGTTCTCGAGGAGCGCGTGGTAGACGTCGCGGACGGTGGCGTGGCCGAGCCGCCACACGACTTTCATGATGGCGAGCTCCTGCGTGGTGAGGGTGGCCTCGGGTTTTCTCATCGCGACAACATACTAATTATTTAGTACTACAAGTCCAGAAGTCAATCGTCTGCCGGGAGAGGAGCGAGAGGAGCATGGCGCGCTGGTCAGGACGTCCTACCTATGCGGTGGCCGGCTGGGTGTTCCTTCGACTGCTCGGCCTGGTGTATCTCCTCGCGTTCTGGTCGCTGGGGACGCAGATCCTCGGACTGGTCGGCGATGGCGGCATCCTGCCGGCCCATGTGTACATGGCGGCGGCGCGCACCTGGGCGGAGTCGCAGCACGTCGGGCTTCAGCGGTATCACCTCGTGCCGACGCTCTGCTGGATCAGCACCAGCGACGTCTTCCTGAAAGGCTTGTGTTATTCAGGCGCCGGTCTGGCGTTGCTGCTCTTCGTCGGCATCGCGCCGTGGGTGGTGATTCCCCTCCTGTGGATCGAATACCTGTCGCTCGCCGTCGTGTGCCGGGAGTTCCTCGGGTATCAGTGGGACACGCTCCTGCTCGAAGCTGGTTTCCTGGCCATCGGTCTGGCGCCGTTGAAGTGGCTGCATTCGCCGCGCGCGCGCATCGATCCGCCCCGGATCGTGGTGTGGCTCATGTTGTGGCTGCTGTTCCGGCTGATGCTCGGATCGGGGCTCGTGAAGCTGGCCAGCGGCGATCCGACGTGGCGCTCGCTGGACGCGTTGACGTTCTACTACGAAACGCAGCCCATTCCGACGCCGCTCGCCTTCTATGCGCACCAGCTGCCGATCCCGGTCCAGAAGATCTCGGCGCTCGTGACGCTGGCCATCGAGCTGGGCGCCCCGTTCCTCATATTCGGATCGCGTCGATGGCGGACCGCGGCGTGGGCGGCGTTCATGGTGCTGCAGGCGCTCATTGCCGCGACCGGAAATTACGCGTTCTTCAACCTGCTCGCCGCGTCGTTGTGTCTGTTCCTGCTGGACGACGCCACGCTCCGCGTCGAGGCAGCAGCGGGCGCAGACAGTCGTGACGCATCTGGATGGGATCGAGCGCGCCGCGGCGTGATCGCCGGCGTGCGTCAAGCGGTGCTCATCGCGGTGGCGGCGGTCATCGTCCCCGTGTCCGCGTACAGATTCGCGGGCAGTGTCGGTCTGGTGCCGCCTGGAGCCCAGTGGCTCGAGCTCGCGGCGATTGTGATCGATCCGTTCCGGGCCGTGAACACCTATGGCCTGTTCGCCGTCATGACGACGACGCGACCCGAAATCATCGTCGAGGGATCGGACGATAGTGAACGGTGGTTGGCGTACGAGTTCAAATACAAACCCGGCGACGTGCACCGCCGGCCGCCGCTGGTCGCGCCGCACCAGCCGCGCCTCGACTGGCAGATGTGGTTCGCCGCGCTCGGCCGCTACGAGGATGCGCCGTGGTTCCGAAGCTTCTGCATGCGATTGCTCGAGGGATCGCCCGAGGTGCAGCGGCTGCTCGCGCACGATCCGTTTGAGGGCCGCCGGCCGCGGTACGTTCGTGCCCTGCTGTATCGGTACCGATTCGCAGACCGCGCGACCCATCAGCGTGAAGGGGTCTGGTGGACGCGCGAGGCGCTGGGCCAGTACTCGCCGGTGCTGTCGCTCGAGGAGCGCCCGCGGCCACAGTGAGCGCATATTGTGGAGTGCTGATGCCGCGCCGGTGCGGAAGCCACGAGGCCCTGTCCGCGTGCGTCGGCCTGCTCCCACGGTTTCAGCGCGACTGGCCCTCGTGGCGCTGACGCGCGTCAGAGTGGAGAATCCCAACAGATTGCGGTCTGCTGAGACAACCGGATAAGCCGGAGGCGCCTAACAGGTCGCTGAAAAAGGCGCCGACCTGAAGTTAAAACGGAAAAGCCAAAACAGAAAAGTGCGATTTTCCGCCTCCTTTTAACTTTTCTGTTTTAACTTTTCACTTCAGGCTGCGTTTTTCAGCAGCCTGCTAAAAGGCGCTGCCCCAAGATGAGCTTAATTCGTGCATTTTCCTTTGTGTCCTTTGTATCCTTTGTGTCCTTGGCGGTGACTGGCCGCGTGCGAACGTGATTGCGTCATTGCCGGAGCGGCTTCAGCAACAAATCCTGGAAATCGAAGCTGAAATCCGTGTCGGGCGACACGGCGCGCATCTTCGCTTGATCGATCGATCCGTCCGGGTTGAGCGCGAACGTCACGTACGCGTCGGCCCGCAGCTCGCGATCCTTCCAGCGGACGACGAAGGTGTCGTGCTGCCAGTGCTCGAGATCGCCGCTGAGCGCCGGCGTGTGCGTGAAGCGCATCGACAACCGGCCGCCCTGCTCGACGATTTCGATGTCTCCATACCACCCGTCGCGGTACGCGCCGGCATACTTGGCGAGCGGCAACTGGCCGTCGCGCTTCGCTCGAGAGCGGCCGTGGACTCGCGGCTGCGCGTCAGGACTTTCTGATATCCGTCGATCCAGTCGAACGGCGGCGCGTTCAGGTAGTGATCCAGGATATGAAACGCGATCGCGTCGAACGCCTCTCCCGACTCCTGGTTCGTCAGCACCGCCACGCCGAGACTGACGTCTGGAATCATCGCAACACGCGAGACGTAGCCTGGCAATCCGCCGGTGTGCGTCACCAGCTTGTGACCACGGTAGTCGCGGATATCGAGGCCGAGCGCATACCCGTGAAAGTTCGTCCGCAGCGGCGACAGCTCCGGCGGCGGATCGTTGATCGGAATGGGCGTGACGATGCGCGTCAGCTGCCGGGCCGTGGCGGTCGAAAACAGCCGCGAGCCGTCCGCCAGCATCCCGCCCGAGATCTGGACGCGCAGCCATCTGGCCATGTCGTCGGCCGACGCGTTGATGCCGCCGGCTGGATTCGTGTTATCGCTGTCGAACGGCGCGATCGGCCGGACGTGCCCGTCGATAGGCGCGTGGGTGGCCGCGACGTTGCGGCCCGCGCCCGCAGCGGAATGCCGCACGTTGCTGTCGCGCATGCCCACCTTCTGGAGAATCCGCGACGACACGAAGTCTTCCCACGACTGCCCCGAGACCGATTCGATCAGCTCACCGGCGATGAGGTACAGCACGTTGTCGTAGGCGTAGGCGCTGCGAAAGCTCGTCGCGGGTTGAATGAATCGCAGCCGCCGCGCAATTTCGGGTCGCGAATAAGTTGACGGCGGCCACCAGAGCAGATCGCCGGCGCCGAGGCCGAGACCGCTCCGATGGACCAGGAGATCGCGGACGGTCAGCTCCCGTGTGACGTACGGATCCCACAGCGCAAACCAGGGCAGGTAGCGGACGACCGGCGCATCCCAGTCGATTTTCTTTTCCTCGACGAGCAGGCCGAGCGCCGTCGCCGTGAATACTTTCGTGTTCGATGCGATCCCGAACAGCGTGTGCGAATCCACCGCGCCCGGTTCGCCGAGCCTGCGCACCCCGTACCCCTTGGCAATCACCACCTCATCGTCCTTGACGATCGAGAGACCGATGCCCGGCACGTCGAACGTTCGCATCGCGCGCGCCACCCATTGATCGAGATCGGGTGGCGCCGCGGGGGCGGCCAGGAGCGCGTCGGAATAGGGCCATACGGATTTGACGGCGGAGGACGCAGAGGACAGGAGAAAAGAATGCGTCCTCAGCGGCAGTTGTAGAGCCGACACCATCAGCAGGCCGACGGTAACCGCGATGGAGATGTGGCGTCGAACCTTAGTGGCCCACTTCATAATTACGGTGGCATTCGGCCGCCGATGCATCCCGCCCTGCTGCGTTGGTCGTCGCTCAAATACTCCCGGTATTCCTCGCTCCTCGCGCCTTGCAGGACGGGCGGGGCCCCCAGCGCGGCAGCCGCGCTGGGGTGCGAGTGCGGTTTCCCGTCTGTCGCGTGCGACGCGCCGCTCACCACGTTCGCCCAGCAGCACGTTTCCGGCCATGGCGACTGAGGACGATTGAAAAGTCGAAGTACACTGAATCATGGCCGAGCGAACATTGACAGCCGAGCAACACCACGTGCTTCGTGAGCACGGCACCGAGCCGCGCGGATCGAGTCCGTTGAACAAGGAAAAGCGCCCGGGCACGTTTCGGTGCGCCGGGTGCGGCGAGCCGCTGTTCCTGTCGGAGACGAAATTCGAGAGCGGAACCGGATGGCCCAGTTTCTGGGCGCCGCTGCGCGAAGAGGCGGTTGCGACCACGGTCGACAGCAGCTATGGGATGACGCGGACCGAGGTCCATTGCCCGAAGTGCGGTGGTCATCTCGGGCACGTGTTCCCCGACGGTCCCGAGCCGACCGGCCTGCGGTACTGCATGAACGGCCTCGCGCTGGAGTTCGAACCGCAAAAACAGGGGTGAAGGACACAAAGGATACAAAGGACACAAAATAAAATGCCCGAATTTCCGTTTGTGTCCACCTTGTCCCTTGTGTGATTGGCCTGGGATTTGTGGGGCATGCGTTGGCAATTCCCTTTGTGTCCTTTGTATCCTTTGTATCCTTGGTGTCCTTCCGTACTCCATCGTCTCCGCCCAACATCAGCCGAAGACGCATCGCCTCGAAGCAACGCCCGCGACGGTCGCATACGGCTACTACTGGTCCGAGGCCAGGCCGGTCCTGCGCATCGCGTCCGGCGACATCGTTGACGTCGATACGTTGCTCACCAACACGCCAACCGGGCTGCAACGCGCGGGTGTGCCGCCGGACAAAATCCAGAAGTCGCTCCAGGCAATCGTGAGCGAAGTCACCGGCGATCGGCGCGGCCCGGGGGGTCACATTCTGACCGGCCCGATCTTCGTCGAGAGCGCGCAGCCCGGCGACGTCCTCGAGGTGAAGGTGTTGTCGATCGACTTCGCCATCGACTACGCCTACAACGGGTGCAACGGGTTCGTCCCGCAGAACTGCGATCGTTCCGCCGGCATGAAGATTCTGCAGCTGGACGCGAAGGCCATGACTGCCGAGTTCACCCCCGGCATCGTCATTCCCCTGAAGCCGTTCTACGGGAGCATGGGCGTTGCGCCGGCGCCGGAGCTCGGACGCGTCAGCAGCAATCCGCCGGGCTCGTCGTCGGAAGCACGTTGTACATTCCGGTGTTCGTTCCCGGCGCGCTCTTCGAAATCGGCGACGGCCACGGCGCGCAGGGCGACGGCGAAGTGGATCAGACCGGCGTCGAAACGTCGCTGCGCGGCCGGCTGCAGCTCACCGTGCGGAAGGACATGAAACTGGTGTGGCCGCGTGCGGAGACGTCAACCGATTACGTCAGCATGGCCGCCGACGAGGACCTGAAGATGGCAACGACGGTCGCCGTGCAGGAGATGGTGGACTTCCTCGCCGCGACGAAGAAATTGACGAAGCACGAAGCGTATCAACTGGTCAGCATCGCAGGGAACGTCGCCATCACGCAGCTGGTGGACCGGCCGGTGTATGGCGTCCACGTCAAGATGCCCAAGAGCATCTTCAGGTAGCGAGCGAGCTATACTCAAACGACGTTAAACGCAGAACACGCAGAAGTCGCAGAGCATCAGATTTCCGTGTGTTCCGCGTGTTCTGCGATGATCGTCGTGATTTCATGCAACGGAGGATGCTGATGGCTTATACCTTCCACGAACTGAAAGGGAAAACAATTCAGGAACTGCGCGACATCGCGAAGGGCGTCGAGAACCAGGAGGCGGTGCAGGGCTACTCGCAGCTGAACAAGGAACATCTCCTGCCCGCGTTGTGCAAGGCGCTTGGCATCGACACGCACGAACACCACCACGTGACCGGCATCGACAAGCCGGCCATCAAAGCCAGGATGCGCGAGCTGAAGAAGCAGCGCGACGCGGCGCTCGAGCAGCACGACGGCGATACGCTCAAAAGCGTTCGCCGGCAGATTCATTCGTTGAACCGTCAAATCCGCGCCCACGTCACGCCTTGACAATTGAGATTTCGGATTTCAGATTTCAGATTGCAGATTTCAGAATTCGGAATGCGGAATTCGGAATGCCCGCTTGGAGTCGCGAATTCCGCATTCCGAATTCCAAAATTCCTAATTGCAAGGAGGCCATTACCATGCCTGATTTCGACTCGCTTCCACCGGGAACCTTCTGCTGGCCCGAGCTGTCCACGACCGATCAGAACGCAGGCGTCGCGTTTTATCGAAACCTGTTCGGCTGGAACGTGAACGAGCAGCCGATGGGTCCCGGCGAAATGTACTCGATGTTCGAGATGCGCGGCCGTGCGGTGGCGGCGGCGTACACGATGCGTCCCGAAGAGCGGCAACATGGCGCGCCGCCGCACTGGAATTCCTATGTCACGGTCACGAAGGCAGATGATGCTGCGAAGCGCGCGCAGGAGCTGGGCGGGAAAGTGCTGGCGCCCGCCTTCGACGTGATGGACGCCGGGCGCATGGCCATTCTGCAGGATCCGACCGGCGCGATCTTTCAGGTGTGGGAGCCCAAGCGACATACCGGCGCCAGGATTCTCGGCGAGCCCGGCGCGTTGTGCTGGACCGAGCTGGCTACGCGCGATACCACGACGGCGAAGAAGTTCTACACGTCGCTCTTCGGATGGAAAGAGAAGACGTCCACCGGCGCGGGCATGAACTACACCGAGTTCAGCGTCGGCGACACGCCCGGCGCGGGCATGATGGAGATGAACGCGCAGATGACTGGCGTCCCGCCCCACTGGATGCCGTATTTCATGGTGAGCGACTGTGAGGCCAGCGCGAGCAAGGCGAAAGAGCTGGGCGGCGCGTTCCTGGTGCCGCCCACCGATATCCCGAACGTCGGCCGCTTCGCGGTGATCCGCGATCCGCAAGGCGCCGTGTTCGCGATTTTCAAAATGAGTCGAAGCTGACCGACGACACGAATCGACGCTGAACATCGACGTACAACGCAGAACTCGCGGAACTCGCAGAGCCAGACGGTTTCTCTGCGGGTTCTGCGTTGATCGTCCGACGTACAACGCAAAGGCCGCAAAGGCCGCTAAGAAAAACTCCGGTCTTTCTTTGCGTCCTCTGCGGCCTCAGCGTTCAATCGTGACGTTCGCTCGAAACGCTTCTAATAGCCGCCGGCGCGGAGCAGGAACCCGTAGTAGCGATCCTCAATTGGACGGCTGGGATCGCCCGCGAAGCCGTAGCCGGGCGACTGGGCCGATGCGTCAGCGCGCAATTTGCCGATCACAGAGGCAGGCGAGCCGGAGCAGGCACCAGTGCCGATGCAGAGCGCGGCCGTTCCAGTCACATGCGGTGACGCCATGCTGGTACCGGAAATCGTGCTGTAACCGCCGCCCTTCCAGGTCGAGTTGATGCAGACGCCTGGCGCCGCGATCGTGTGACCAGCGTCGGCAGTTCCAGCTGCGGCGAAGTTGCTGAAGTCGGCCGGCGTGTCGTCGACGTCACTCCGGCACGTTGCCGCGCCGCCGCCGCCAGGGGCTCCATTGAAATCCGCGACTGCCGTCACCGCCAGCACTTCGTTGTAGGCCGCGGGCACGAATCCCGCGAGGTTTGCGTTGTCATTGCCGGCGGCCACGACATAAGTCACGCCGGCTGCCACTGACCCGCAGATCGCTTTGTGCAGCGCGTCGTTGTTGGTGTTTCCGCAGTTGCCATCGTCCGTGCCGCCGCCGCCCAGGCTCATGTTGGCGACCTTGATGTTCTTGCTCACCGCGTTGGCGGTGACCCAGTCGATGCCGCAGGCGACAGACGACCAGCTTCCCGATCCCTGGTTGTTCAGAACGCGCACCGAATAAATGGGCATGCCGGGGGCGACGCCGACGACGCCCGAGTCGTTGTTGATCGCGCCGATCGTTCCGGCGACATGCGTTCCGTGTCCGTTGCCATCGCTGAAGCTGATACCCGTCGAGCAGTTCTTGCCGCCAATGACGTTGAGATCGGCGTGAGGTCCACTGCCCGTGTCGATCACCGCCACCGCGATGCCGCTCCAGGTGTTCGAGGACGCATGTGAGCTGGCATCGGCCTCAATCCGTTTGATACCTGTTGGCACCGTCTGCCCGACGGCCTGGACCGGGTGATCCTCGGAGACGAATGCGACGCGCGGGTCGCGTCGGATGTCGTCGATTCGGGCATCGGGGATCGTGGCCGCATATCCTTTCAGCGCGCTCTGGTAGACATGTGAGAGACTCGCACCGTACGCCCGAGCATGCTCGGACGCCAGACCCGGAGTGTTGCGTTCGTCGTCGTGGAACACCACGATGTAATGTCGAGAGGCGCCTTGCCCGAGCAATTGACGCGTGGCGAACGTGCCGGCAAAGGCTGCCGCAAGCGCCAGCGCAATCGTGAACCGTTTCATGAACCCTCCGTTGTTGAAACAGTGTGATACAGCCATTCCGGTGCCATCGAGCAAACGTGCGATTTGTGGGAATATGGAGACAAATGTCAACCCCGCCGATTACAACTCTGTAGGAGCGTGGACTAATGTGGTCCAAGAAGCCGACTTCCATCCCGTCGCAGAATGACGCCTTGCCGGGTCGTGCCGAAGCGATGCCGGTCGCCGATGCACATTTTGTCAACCACCACAGACTGTCGCCGCCCTTCCCGGATGGATTCGAGCGCGCCATGTTCGCCATGGGCTGCTTCTGGGGCGCGGAGCGAAAGTTCTGGCAACTCGACGGTGTCTACACCACCGCTGTGGGCTACGCCGCGGGTCTCACGCCAAACCCGACCTATCGCGAAGTGTGCTCGGGGATGACCGGCCACACCGAAGCGGTCCTGGTGGTGTTCGATCCGAAGCAGATCGTGTTCGACGATCTCCTGAAGGTGTTCTGGGAGAGCCACGATCCGACGCAGGGCATGCGGCAGGGAAACGACGTCGGCACGCAGTACCGGTCCGGGATCTACTGCTACGGCGAGGAGCAGCAGCGCGCCGCGGAACGGTCGCGCGACGTGTTTCAGCAGCGGCTCACCGCCGCCGGGTACGGACCGATCACAACGGAGATCCTGCCGGCGCCGGACTTCTACTACGCGGAGGACTATCACCAGCAGTACCTGGCCAAGAATCCCGACGGCTACTGCGGGCTCGGTGGAACAGGAGTAACGTGTCCAGTCGGGGTCGGCGTGTCCGCGTGATGGTCTCCTCGTCTTTCCTGGGTGGGTGACCGCATGTCTAGAGTACGGACCTGGTTGTCCTTAACACCCTTCGCGACCTTTGCGGCCTTTGCGTTCTTCCGTGGCCTTTCGCTCAGCGCCGACACTCAACCCGCTCCCGATCCTCCACCCGGGATGATGCAGGCCGTCTTCGCCGGCGGCTGCTTCTGGAGCATGGAGCATGTGTTCGACGAGATTCCCGGCGTCAAGTCGGTCACGGCCGGTTATACGGGTGGGACCGCGCAGAAACCGAGTTACGAGCAGGTGGAGTTGGGGATCACCGGGCACGTCGAAGCGGTGCGAGTGGTTTTCGATCCGTCACAGGTGAACTACGACGTGTTGTTGACCGCGTACTGGCACAGCACCGATCCAACCGATGGCACCGGCCAGTTCTGCGACGTCGGCGCACAGTATCGACCCGTCATCTTTTATACGGGCGATGCGCAGCGGCAGCAGGCCGAAGCGTCGAAGCAGGCCCTCGAGGACTCACATCGATTCAAGCGGATCGCGACGCGCATCGCGCCGGCCTCGCCGTTCTGGATCGCGGAAGCGTATCACCAGCACTACTACAAGACACATGCAAGCGCGTACGAGCGGTATCGCATCGGGTGCGGCCGCGACGCGCGTTTGAAGAAACTGTGGTCGCGCTAGCAACTCTCAACTCTCAACTGTCAACTCTCACCGTTGACAGCGAGCCTCTAGGTGACTTGAGCCGATAAATTCCGAGTAGTTGAGGCAAGTTTTTTAGGCAACAAGTTGGGCCTCCTGTAGGAATTTGGTGAGCGCGGCGTCCAGACGTTCGAGCGTTGGTGAGCCGCGACGTGATCCGGATGTGGGGAGTGACGCCGCGGGGCGGACACCCCTCGCATAGATGCGGACGTAGAGCATGGCCATCTGGGCGCCGAGCGTCGTGATCCGGTAGCGATGACGGCGCGGCACGCGTTCAATCAGGCCGTGTAACCGCAGGCGACGTAGGTCGTACGTCATGTGACTGGCGGAGTATTCGTGGGGCTCACGGCCAAGCAATTGCGCGGTGGACGCCCTCACGTCGCGATGCCGAAAGCCCGTGGGGTTGAGGGCAAAGAGACAGAGGGTCTGCATCAGCGCGTGGACGCGCCGGTCCCCGAAGCGGAGTCCGGCGGCACGTTGCTGCTGGACAACGACGGGTTGGGTGATGGCGTCAAGGTGGTCGTGGCCGATCCGGCAGTCGTGGCTCAGATGTTCGACGCGCAAGAGACGTCGGTTGGCGGCAAAGCCGATCTCCCGCAAGGCGGGCAGATTGGAGAGAGCCCGACCGATTTCAAAGTCGTACGTATCGTTGATCGTCGTTTCGGTCCGGAGCGCCTGACCTTCCTTGTGGTACTGCTTGACCCTGGCTTTTTTGTAGTCGACGTGGAGCGAGGGGACCACGCCGTGGGTGAGGACCCGGGTGCGGAATTGGCCCGGGGTCCGGCGGGTGACGCGGCGATGGAAAATCAGCTGCATCTGATCGGGCCGGCCGATGTCGAGATTCTCGCGGATGACTTCCTCGAAGAAACAGCGACCGGTGTGGGGGCGATCGAGCACCTGCGTCAGCGCAAATTCGGCTTGGAGGATGGAGAGCTGATAGCGATAGCCAGCGCGGCGGTGGGCGGCGGTAAAGGGATGCGGCACCCGGCGGAGCCACTTGCGAAACACCGCGTCGATCTTCGACGCGTCCAAGGTATTCGCGAGGCGCTGCACGCGACCGGCATCCTCGCTGGATCGAATGCCGTTGTCGAGTGGCTCGTAGGCGATCCCTCGTTGCGTGAGTTGCCGTTTGAGCCATTCGTGGCCATTGAGACAGAGCTTCGCCGCGTAGGGAAAGTACGAGCAGAACTTGATGAACAGCGGACCGAAGTCGCGGTCCAGGAGATAGACGTAGTAGTGGTTGACGGGCGTCTTCGAGCGGATGATCCACGGGTAGCGCGAGCCGTCGGGCCGCCGGCGCTTCTCGGTGCGGAAGACACTGGCCTTCTCTTGCGCCTTGCCGATAAAGAGCACCCCTTCGTCGCCTGTGAACTTGGCCAAGTACTCGTGCGCGACGTCGTCTTTCCGCTGCCCCTTTTCGAACGTGACGAGATCGACGCCCTCCGTCTCGGCGAAGCGCTCCATGGCGTCGACAAATCGCCGACTCATCGGCGCGACCATGACGGTCGACGGAATGCGGACACCGAGTTGCGTCTGCAGGAAGTACACAAATCCGCCGCCGGTTTGGAGCGACGGCACGTAGGCATTGAGGTACATCCGGTCGATCGCTTCCAATTCGAAGGTCACGTGATCATCGAGGATTTCGGCGACGCTTTTGCGTATCATGGTGCTGGAGCTCCTGGAGAGCGCGGCCCACGTGGCCACCGACCCGATAGGGTCTATCACATAGGCGCAGGGTGCAACCCCTGCCTTGCTCCCGGGAGCTCCGTTTTTTCTAACGAGGCTCCGCCTCAGACCGTCCACCCGCACCGAGTTTTTCCATCACATGCTCGACGGTCTGAGGCGGAGCCTCGTTAGAATTGTCCCAACGAAGCCAGCTGGAACCCATCGTTTGCGACGAGCGGACCGGCCGTGACGCGCGCCACAACACCATCAGGGCTTTACCTTTGTGTCCTTGGTATCCTTTGTGTCCTTGGCGTCCGGTGTGGTGACTGATCGTGACTGGCCAGCATGTTCCTGACTCGAACCAGATCCGCCGCATACCGCCCGGCCGGAGCCTCGCGCGCAAAGCGATCGAGGTACGGACGCGCCTCATCGCGCCGGCCGGCGTCCCAGAGCGAGACGCCCACGTTGTAGAGCGCGTCGTACAGGTGCGGGTCCAGTTGCAGCGCCGTCTGCCAGTGCGAGACGGCTTCGGCCTCGCGCCGCTGGCGCATGTACACCGCGGCCAGCGCATTGTGGGCGCGGGCGAGCCGTGGATCGAGCTCGAGCGCCCGGGTCAGGTTCGTGACCGCGCCGGGCATGTCGCCGGCGCCGATCGCGTCCACTCCGATGTTCTCCAACGCGGTCGCAGACGTCGGATCGAGCTCCAGCACGCGCTGGAACGCGGCCTGCGCCTCGTGATGTCGTGCCATGCGCGAGTAGACCACGCCAAGCGAGTTGTGCGCGTCGGCGTAGTCGGGGTGGGCCGCAACGAGCGCCTCCAGGAGCTCCGCGGCTTTCGGCAGCGCGCCCGCCTCCTGGAGATAGCCGGCGAGC
>QHWF01000522.1 GCA_003222455.1 Acidobacteriota bacterium | reverse complement strand
CCAGTGTAAACGTTCCGGAACTGGGGATGTCGTCCGTGCTTCCGGAGTAAGCCGCGGTGATCGTTTGCGACCCGCCGGCCGACGTGTTGTACGTCACCGAGCAAGTGCTGCTGTTGCCGATGGAGGAGCTGAGCGTGCAACTCGATGGCGCGAAACTGCCGCCGCCCGAGGTTGAGAAATTGACCGTACCGACCGGTGGGAAAGCCGACGCTCCCGACGCGTCAGAGACAGTCACTGTACACGTCGTACTTGCGCCCTGGACCGCCGAGCCTGGTGTACAACTCACGCTCGTCGTGGTCCCGCGGGTGACGGTGAGGGTTTGCGCGTTGGAGAGGCCGCCGCCCGGCGCCGGGTTGACGGCAGTGATCGCGAAGCTGCCGAGGGTCGCGACGTCGCTTGCCAGGATCGTCGCGGTCAACTGTGTGGCGCTGACGAAAGCCGTCACGCGGGGGGAACCGGCAAACTGGACATAAGACCCGTTCACGAAGGCTGTGCCGTTCACAGTCAGCGTGAAGTCGGCTGAGCCGCGCGCAACGCTCGCCGGCGAAATGCTGGTCGGCGTTGGGACGCCGGTGTTGATGGTGAACGATGCACTGTCTGCAGCGGTCAGGCCTGATGCCGTCGCGTGAAGCTGATAACCAGTTCCGGCGAGATTGATCCTGCAGCCTGCAAAGGTGTCAATACCGGCCACGGCAGCCTTGGGGTTCTGCGTGCACGTGAGAGCGGCGCCCGGGGTGCCTGTGCCGGTAGTGATGGACAGAGTAATGTTCGCAGTGGAGCTGGTGGCGGTGTTTCCGTATGCGTCTTGAACGGTCACAGTGGGCTGAGTCGAAAACGCGATATTGGTCAAGCTGTCGCTCGGTGAAGTTGTGAAGACGAGCTTGGATCCCGCGCCGGCAATAACTGTGAACGCAACGCTGTCGCCTGGCGCCAATGTGTCGCCGCTCGTGCGTGTCGCCGTGAGGACCACGCCGCTCTCCGCCCTCGTGTAAGTGACTCCACTGATCGTGAGCGTGCTCGAGCCCGCAGCGATTGTCCCTGTCAGGGTACCGCCCAGCGTGCCCGTGCCCGTTTTCAGCGTCAGGCTCACAGCGGTCGGCGCGCTGACGTTGCTGAAGTTACCGTTCGCGTCCTGCGACCGGACAGTGACCGAGAAACCTGTTCCCGCCGTTGGGCTGGCAGGGCTGATCGAGGTGATCACCAGCATCGCCGCGGGTCCGGGATTAACGGTGAACGCGGCGCTGTCGCCTGCAGTCAAAGTGTCACCACTCGTGCGCGTCGCCGTGAGAACGACACCGGACTCGGCCTTAGTGTAGGTCAGGCCGCTAATTGTCGTGGCACTGGCGCCGGCGAGGATGGTACCCGTGAGCGTACCGCCCAGCGTCCCAGTGCCGGTCTTGCGCGTGATGCTCATGGTCGTGTCTGTCGAGACGAGAGCCGCGTTACCGCTTGCGTCCTGCGACTGCACGACGATCGAGAACGGACTCCCCGCCGTCGGGTTGACTCCGCCGTTCACGGAAATGATCACAAGCTTCGACGCGGCGCCTGCATTGACCGTAAACGGAGCGCTGGCGCCCGCCGTCGCGGCCGGACCGCTCGTTCTCGTTGCCGTGATCACGACGCCGCTCTCCGCCTTCGTGTAGGTGACGCCGTTTACCGTGACGGTGTTCGCGCCGATTGCGATGGTTCCAGTCAAGGTTCCACCCAGGGTGCCGGTGCCGGCCGTTCTCGAAAGGGAGAAGCCTAAGGCTGTGCCGCCGGTGACGTTGCTCGGGTTGCTGTTTGCGTCCTGCGACTGCACCGTGACGGAGAATCCGACACCTGCGGTTGGGGTGGCAGGGCTGATTGCGGTGATCGCGAGCTTCGTTATCGTGCCGGCATTAACTGTGAACGCAACGCTGTCGCCTGGCGCCAATGTGTCGCCGCTCGTGCGTGTCGCCGTGAGGACCACGCCGCTCTCCGCCCTCGTGTAAGTGACACCACTGATCGTGAGCGTGCTCGAGCTCGCCGCGATCGTTCCTGTCAGCGTGCCGCCCAGGGTGCCCGTGCCCGTCTTCAGCGTCAGGCTCACACCAGTCGCCGCGCTGACGTTGCTAAAGTTGCCGTTCGCGTCTTCGGATCTTACCGTAACTGAGAAAGCCGTTCCCGCCGTCGGGTTGCTTCCGCCGTTCACCGAGGTTATTGCAAGCTTCGTCGCGATTCCCGCGTTGACCGTGAACGCCGCGCTGTCGCCCGCCCAGTCACTGGTTAATGTGCGCTTCGCGGTGAGGACGACGCCGGATTCCGCCTTCGTGTATGTGAGGCCGCTGATCGTCGTCTGGCTCGAGCCTGCGGTAATCGTTCCGTTGAGCGTCCCACCGAGCGTGCCCGTGCCTGTCTTCAAAGTGATGCTCACGTCGGTGTCCGCCGAGACGGGCGAGGCGCTGCCGCCCACGTCCTGCGACTGCACGACAATCGAGAACGGCGTGCCTGCCGTCGGATTGCTGCCGCCGTTTACCGAGGTGATCGCGAGCTTGGAAGCCGGGCCAATGTCGACCGTGAAGGGAGCGCTGGATCCCGCCGTCGCGGCCGGACCGCTCGTTCTTGTCGCCGTGATCACGACGCCACTCTCGGCCTTCGAATAAGTGACACCGCTAACTGTGACCGTGTTCGCGCCGATGGCGATGGTTCCACTCAGGGTTCCACCGAGCGTGCCGGTGCCGGCCGTTCTCGAAAGCGAGAAGCCCAGGGCTGTGCCGCCGGTGACGTTGGTTGGGTTGCCGCCGGCGTCCTGCGACTGCACGGTGACAGGGAAACCTACGCCGGCTGCCGGGTTTGCACCTCCGTTGACGTCGGTGATCGCCAATTTCGCGACGGTGCCGGCAGTGATGTTAATCCCACTACTCGTAGCGCTTGTCAGGGAGCCGCTCGTCGCCGTGAGTGTATAGCCTGTCCCGACCTTGTCGATCTTGCAGCCTGCAAACGTCGCCACGCCCGCAGAGGCGGTGACCGGATTGGTCGTGCACGATAGCGCCGCGGCGGCCGTGCCGGTTCCCGATGTGATCGCGAGCGTCACCTGCGTGGAGTTGTCGCTGGTCACTGCGGTGCCGGCCGAATCCTGGATTGTGACTTTCGGCTGGGTCCCGAATGCTGTGCCGCCCGTCGACGAGCTGCTCGGCTGCTGCGTGAACGCAAGCTGTGCGGGCGGTCCTATGACTGTGACGACGGGGCTCGAGGCGATAGCGACGGGGCTGCCGGACCCTCCAGACCTTGTAGCGGTGGCGAACGTCGAACTCGTTGCTGTCGCTGGTGCCGTGGCGTTCGCGTATGTGAGCGTGAATTTTTTACCGTTGCTGCAGGTGATTGTGACCGTAACGTCAGAGCCGCTCACGGACAAAGGACCGACGGTCCCACAGCCGCTACTGCCCCCCGTTGCGGCAGCCGTCACCTGGCCGGGGCCGGCCGCCGTCTGGGGCGGAGTCCAGCCCGTCGGAATCGTAAGCCGGACCTGCGAAGTAATCCCAAAGTCATTGACAGCCGTAAACGTGAACGTCAGCGTGTTGGTGCTGCTCGCGTTCACGGTCGTCGAATTGACCGACATCGTACCGTCTCCGGAGGTTGCTGTCGCTCCCGCCTTGTACGGACCCACGAACGGGCCGCCGCTGCCTACGGGCGCGGTGCCGGCGGGCTGGATAGCGTCGGTGCTGGTATCCGAGAGGGCGCGGGCGATGTTGACACGGCCGTTGCCTGTTTGATCCTGTGTTCCGGCCGGATCGGCGGTGCGAGCAATACGGTTGACGACAACGCCGTTCGCCAGCGTCGGATCAACCGCGCGCATCAAGGCCGCGGAACCGGCGACCATTGCGGCGGAAGCAGAGGTTCCGCT
>QHWF01000521.1 GCA_003222455.1 Acidobacteriota bacterium | reverse complement strand
CGCCACGGTGAAGGATCAGCTCGCCGCATTCAAAGACATCAAGTTCTTCGATCCCGATGGGAAGACTATCGCGCCACCGGAGTAACGAATTCAGAATTCAGAATTCGGAATTCGGATTTGCGATGGGTGCCACCGAGGATCAATAGCGAACCTCACGATCGAACGCAGAGGCCGCAAAGGCCGCAAAGAACGACAGTGTTTCTTCGCGGCCTTGCCACGAAGACACGAAACCACGAAGAAGAAGCTCTAGCGTTCCAACAGCCTCTTGAGCGACGCGAGCGCGTGTTCCCACCCGACCCCGATCACCTCACAATACCGCTGCCATCGAACGCCTTCTTCAAATCCACTCTGCGTGATATCGACGCGCGTGGCGCCGGTCTCGTTCTGCGTGACCGTCACTTCGAGGGCCATCGGTCCGATCGGATCCCCTTCAGGAGGCAGCCAGTACACGTCGGCGATGAAAAAGCCCGCGCCAGTGTCGAACTGCATGACCGTGCCGCGCAAGACCCCGCCCAGCGCGCCCAGCACCTCGTCGCGGAATTCCGACGGTGACCACTCGAGCGCGTACGGGCCCAGGGGACGAGGCGCCGTCACCGCGTGCGTCACGCCCCACCAGGCGTTGAGCGCATCCGCGTCGAAGAACGCGTTCAGAATGCGGTCGGGCGAGGCGTTGATGAGCAGCGAAAATTCAAGCTTCAACTCTCAAGTCTCAACTCTCACGGTCAACTCTCAACAATAGCATTGTGATGATAAATTGGCCTCATGGCGCAGCCGCTCGCGTACCTCAATCCCGGGTTCCTCGACAGCGCCGAGGCGCGGCCCATCCGGATTCTGGCGGAGTATCTCGAACCGTTACAGCGGTTCAAAGAGCAGAAAATCCAGGACACGGTGGTGTTTTTCGGATCGGCGCGCGTCGACAGCCGCGATCGGTCCGAGCGCGCGCTGCAGATGTTGCACGCGCGCGGCGAACGGGAGGCGGACGCGGAGTACGAGGCCGAGCTCGCCCGCGGCCGGCGGGCGCTCGAGTGGGCGCGTTATTATGAAGATGCGCGCGAGCTCGCCCGGCTGCTCACCGCCTGGAGCCTGACCCTCGAATCGGACAACCACCGGTTCGTCGTCACATCCGGCGGCGGCCCCGGCATCATGGAGGCGGCCAATCGCGGCGCGCGGGAAGCCGGCGGAAAGACGATTGGACTGAACATCCGGCTGCCCTTCGAGCAGGGGGCCAACCCGTACATCACTGAGGGCCTGCACTTCGAGTTCCACTACTTCTTCATGCGGAAGTTCTGGTTCGCGTACCTCGCCAAGGCGCTCGTCATTTTTCCCGGCGGCTTCGGCACGTGCGACGAGTTGTTCGAAATCCTGACGCTGGTCCAGACCGCCAAGCTGTCGAAGCAGATCGGCATCATTCTGTATGGCAGCGAGTACTGGAATCAGGTGCTCCACTTCGAGACGATGGCGGAGTGGGGCGCGATCTCGACGAAGGATATCAATCTGATCCAGCGTTCGGACTCGCCTGCGGACGCCTTCGAGCTCCTGCGGGCGCACCTCGTCACCCATCATCTGGAACCCACGACCGGGCAGGAAGCCGCCGCGCCCGGGATCGCGAAAACGCGGGGATGAGCGTCCTCCGTTCCGGAGAACGCTCACGATCGAACGCAGAGGTCGCAAAGGACGCAAAGTAATACGGGATTTCTTTGCGGCCTTCGCGGCCTTTGCGTTCTACGGCGGCAGTCACTCGGACGGGCTCCTGGAGCAGGAGGGCCATGGATACTGACACCCGCAAGAAGTTGATCGAGCAGTACAAAGACGGCTACCGCGTGGTGGCCGAGTCGCTCGTCGGCGCCGGAGACAAGGAATTGGACGCCCGGCCGGCGCCGGGGAAGTGGACCGCTCGCGAAGTCGTGCATCATCTCGCCGACAGCGAAATGACCGCGGCGGTCCGCGCCCGGCTCCTCGTCGCCGTCGATCGCCCGCAGATCGTCGGCTTCGACCAGGAGGAATTCGCGCGCCGGCTGCACTACGACCGTCCCATCGAAGCCTCACTTGACGCGTTCAAGGCGGCCCGCCGCGTCACCGCGGAGCTGCTGGAGACGTTGAGCGAGACCGACTGGACGCGCGAAGGGACCCACTCCGAGCACGGACCCTATACGCTCGAGCGCTGGCTGGAAATCTACGCGGCGCACGCGCACAGGCACGCGGAGCAGATCCTGGTTGCGCGCGCGGCGGGACGAGAACAGAGTGCGTAGCAGCGTTTCCGACTGACTGACGCCGCCACACGGCGCGACATTCAACGCAGAAACCGCAGAACTCGCAGAACAAAGCCGGTTTTCTCTGCGGGTTCCGCGTGTTCTGCGTTGATCGTCGTGGCTAGTAGATCAGGAACCGTTCACGCAAACGACGGAACTCCTTTGTTGCGGGCTCCCACGACTGTGCAATCGCATGTGCCGGCACGCCGGCCTCGATCTGTTCCCGCAGCTCGGTCGATCCCGCCAGGACGTCGATTGGAATCCGGTCGTGCTCGTACTCGTACGGCGGCGCCTGCCACGCGAACCGATCGGGATTGGCGGCGCGGAATGCTTCGATGAGCGCGACGCCGGTTTCGACGGCGTGAAACGCGGCGCGATCGAGGACGTGAACCTGACAACCGCCGCACGCTTCGCGCGCGTGCTTGTGAAACGTCGGCTCGAACACGACCGGCCGGAAGAGCACGCCCGGCAGCCCGCGTCGATTCATCGCCTCGGCAAACCGCTCGGCGGCGACCCACGGGGCACCGAGCAGCTCGAACGGGCGCGTCGTTCCGCGGCCTTCCGACACGTTCGTTCCTTCGAACAGCACCGCGCCTGGATAGACGAGCGTGGTGTCGAACGTCGGGATGTTCGGCGACGACATGATCCAGGTGCGGCCCGTCTCGTCGAAGTACGTCGTGCGCCGCCACCCCTCCATCGCCACCACCTCGAGATCGGCGCCCAGGCCGAAATGCTCGTTGAACATCCGCGCGAGCTCGGCGATGGTCATGCCGTGCCGCATCGGAATCGGGTACATCCCCACGAACGACTCGTGGCCTTTGACCAGCACGGGGCCTTCAACCTGCACGCCGCCAATCGGATTCGGCCGATCGCAGACAATCACCTTGACGCCGTGCTCGCGAGCCGCCTGCAGGCAGTTCGCCATCGTGTAGATGTAGGTGTAAATGCGGACGCCCACGTCCTGCAGATCGATCACCAGCACGTCCACGTCGCGCAGCATCGCTGCCGTCGGCTCGCGCGTGTCGCTGTAGAGCGAGTAGACGGGCACCCGGCGCATTTCGTCCACGGTGTGCGCCGTTTCGATCATGTTGTCCTGGACGTCCGATCGAAACCCGTGCTGTGGCCCGAAGATGGCCGTCAGTCGAGCTCCCGGATGCGACGCGAGACGATCCACGATGTGGCCGAGGTTCGAATCGACCGAAGCGGGATTGGACACCACGCCGACCCGCTGGCCCGTCAGGCGTCCGGACGCGAGGAGTCGTTCCGACCCGAGCGTCAGAGGCATCCGGGCATTATAGGTTGGCCCGGCACTTGCCTCCGGAACAGCGGTCCGTTACACTACCCGCCGTTTGGTGGTCAGCCCCGCCTGCTTCGCCTGCGCCGAGAGCCGATCGAGCCTCAACTCCGAGTCGCTCCCGCCCCGTGATTGCTCAGCGCCGTGCCACCACCGTCAGGAGTGAGGAGATCGTATGGGGCGCAGGCTATACGTGGGCAATCTGCCGTACACCACGGGTGAAGCGGAGCTGCAGGAATTGTTCAGTCGGGCGGGGACGGTGGAATCGGTGCGCGTCATGCGCGACGCCGCAACCGGTCGCGCACGAGGATTTGCGTTCGTTGAAATGGCGACCGACGAAGAGGCGCAGAAAGCAGCCACCGAGCTCAACCAGTACCAGCTCGGCGGCCGGCCGCTTACCGTCAACGAAGCCAGGCCGAAACCGGAAGGCGGCTTCGGCGGCGGCGGCGGCGGTGGCTTCGGCGGCAACCGTGGCGGCGGTGGCGGCGGTGGTGGACGACGCGAGCCGCGCTGGTAGCGTCGGTCAAAAGACAGGCGACCATGAAAAACTGGACGAAGGGCGATCGCGTCGTGCAACCGACCTACGGCGCGGGCACGCTGGTCGAAGTCAACGAGCACCATACCGTGATCGACTTCGACGAGCACGGCCGTCGGGTGTTTGCCACGCGTCTCGTCGTGCTTCAGGCAACCAGCGAGCCGGCGCCGAACAAGGCGCCGCGCAAACGGGCCGTCAAGAAGAAAA
>QHWF01000520.1 GCA_003222455.1 Acidobacteriota bacterium | reverse complement strand
GAGTATCCCGCGAGCCAGTTGCGCAGGGCCACCGGTCCATCGATCTTCGTGCCGTCGAACAGCTGGCCCGCCGCGTCGACTGCGGTATCGCCGTCCTTCGCGCGCCACAGGCCAATCCCGTCGAAGTTCTCGAGCGAGAAGCCGATCGGATCCATCAAGCTGTGGCACTGGATGCAATCCTGCCGAACGCGATGGTCCAGCATCTTCTGCCGCATCGTCGGCTCCGCCGTGTTGCCGGCGGCGTCAGTCATGCGCGGCTTGAGCGGCGGTACGTCGGGCGGCGGATCCGGCGGGCTCACGCCGAGCAGGTTGCTCATGATCCACTTGCCTCGCGTTACCGGCGACGTCCGCTCGGGTTTCGAGGTCGTGACGAGAAACGCACCTTTGCCGAGCAACCCGCGCCGCGCGTCCATGTCGGGGCCGAGCGTTACCCGCCGGAACTGGCTGCCGTAGACGTGCGGCATGCCGTAGTGCCGGGCCAGCCGTTCGTTGACGAACGTGTAGTCGGCCGTCAGCAAATCCATCACGTTGCGGTCTTCGCGCACGATGCTGTCGAACAGGAGCTCCACTTCGCGCCGCATCGCCTGGCGCAGCGGATCGTCGAAGTCGGGATAGACCAGCGGCAGCGGGCCGGCGCTCTGCAGGCCGCGCAGGTTCAGCCATTGCCCCGCGAAGTTGGCCGTCAGCGCTTCCGAGCGCGGGTCCCGGAGCATCCGGCGCACCTGCCGTTCGAGCGCGGCCGGATCCTTGAGCTTGCCCTGGCTCGCTGCATCGATCAGTTCGTCGTCCGGGACGCTGCTCCAGAAGAAGAACGACAACCGCGACGCGAGATCGAGATCGCTGATGCGATACGGCTGGTTCGCCTTCGCCGTCGGCGGCTCGGTTTCAATCCTGTAGATGAAGCGCGGGTCGGCGAGGATCCGAGCCAGCACCATCTCGACGCCGTGATCGAAGTCCCCTTCCTTCCGCCCTGCCTGGTAGAACGCCATCAGCGCCTGCACGTCGGAGCCGGAAGCCGGACGCCTGAAGGCGCGCGTTGCAAGGGTTGTGGTAATTCTGCGCGCGCATGCCGCTTCCTCGTGAGCGGCCGTCGGACGACACGCGAAAATCCGGGCGCGAGACGGCGACTCTTTCGCCGGCGTGGCGTTGAACGGGCCTTCGATGCGCAACGTTCCGACGTGCGGGAAGAACGTGAAACCCGGCGTCGGTCCGGTCTGCAGCGTGTCGCGCATGAAATGTTGATCGAGGTCGAGCACCGGCGCGAAGTTCGTTGCCGGGAACGTGGCCCCGACCATGTGCGCGCCGGCGGTTGTCTTGAAGCGCGCACGCATCGGCGTGCCGCCGCGGCCGCCGAAGAACGCTTCCGGCCCCTGCTGTCCGCCGCCCGGCGGAGCGCCGCGGCCACCACCCGCAGTGCCCCGTACGCGCTGCGATGCAGGAGCGCTCTCGCCATCGCAGTTGGCCGGCGACGTGCCGAGCCGGCGGCTGCCCTGCCAGTCGACCAGCTGCAGGCGCTCGCCGTCGAGCAGGATTTCGAGCTTCTCGCACGGTACGGATCCGAAGCCGGTCGGCGACATGTTGTCGCCGAAAATCGGCGTCACCGTCACCGTGTACTCGCCGTCGGAGGGGAAGAGGTGCTTGACGAGGATGCCGCCGCGCGTGCCGAACGGCAGCCCTTCGATGTGATAGTCCTGCGACGTGTCCTCCGGCGTCCGGTACACGACCAGACCTGGCGGCATCGGCTCGGCGATCGCGAGGCGGCTGATTTTCCCCGCCGCGTTCACAGACGCTTCGACGAGCGTCGACGAGATGCCGAGCGCGCCGGCGATGTTGTCGAAGCCGTGCGTCGAGTCGTCTGGCGGCAGATAGGCCGCCGGATCGATCTCGAGCGCGAGCATGTCGCGGATCGCGTTGGCATACTCCGTCCGGTTCAGCCGATGCAGGCCGGGCGAGGGCGTGTAGGGCACCGCCGTGCGATCCAGTTCGTTCTCGAGCCCGGTGATGAAACCCTCGTACGTCGCTCTGTCGGGCCGACGCGCGTTGGCCGGCGGCATCATCCCGGCCCGGAGCTTCCGCACGACCACTTCCCATCTGTCGGCATGTTCGCTGACCCGCGCCGGATCGAGGTCGTCGAGCGTCAGCTTGCGCGCCGATTCCTGACCGGCCGCCTTCGCGCGCTGGCTGTGACAGCTGACGCAATAGCGGTCGAGCAGGGCGCGCTGGGGCGAGCCCGAAGCTTGTGCGGACGGCGTCTGAGCGGGTGCTGTGGCCGTTGTGGAACCGGCGGCCTGGCCGCTTGCCGCGGCGGTCGCCGGTTCCAGCACGGCCGACAAACAGGGAACGACAACCGCACACCCGAAAACAAGCAGTCTTTTGATCATCACGTCGACGCTCCGGCCGGGTCGGCGTTCGTGTTTGCGAGGGAGTCCATCATAGTCAGGAATCCGTCCCGAGTGTGTCGCGAAATGGCCGCAACACGCGAGAGTCTACTCGCGCCGGGCGAACAGGATCTAGAATTTCAACCGTATGGCTCCTATCTACCGCGCGGACCAGGTTGGCAGTCTGCTGCGGCCCGCGGAACTGCTCGAGGCACGCAGGAACCCGGATATTTCGCATGACGAGCTGCCTGGCATCGAGGATCGGCACATCCTCGACGTCCTCGATCGCCAGAAGCGGGCCGGGTTCAAGATCTTTACCGACGGCGAGCTGCGCCGCACCGGCTTCATGGGCGACTTCTACGAGTCGGTCGAGGGTCTCGATCGCGAGTACGACCTGGATCGGACGTGGAAGGGCGCGCCGGCCGGCGTGGGTGTCGCGAAAGGCATCGGGGCGCCGGGCGGCGCCGTGGTTGCCAGGCTGCGGCAGACGAAGCGGCTGACGAAGCATGAAGTCGACTTCCTCAGGCGCCACGCGCCGGGTGACATCAAGATGACGCTGCCGACCGCGAACCAGTTCCCCGCCATCGCGTACAAGAAGGGCGTCAGCGATCGGGCATATGCGACCTACTCCGAGTTCCTGTGGGACATCGTGCCGATCATGAAGGCCGAGATTCACGCGCTCGTGGACGAAGGCGTGAAGTACATCCAGATCGACGCGCCGCGCTACAGCTACTACATCGATCCGAAGTGGCGGCACTACGTCGAGGACGAGATGGGCGTGGATCCGGAGGCAGCCCTCGACGAAGCGATCCGTGTGGACAACGCCTGCATCGAAGGCGTAAAGAGCGACGGCGTCACCCTCGCCATGCATCTGTGCCGCGGCAACAACCGCAGCCAATGGTACGCCGAAGGC
>QHWF01000519.1:497-4804 GCA_003222455.1 Acidobacteriota bacterium | reverse complement strand
GGCTTGGCTTCCTCGCGGAGCGGCAGCCGAACCGTCAGCACGCCAGCCTTGTACTCGGCGCTGACCTTGCCAGTGTCGATTGTCGGCGGCAGCGCGAAGGTCCGCGCAAACGGGCCATAACTGCGCTCGACGCGATGGAACTGCTCCTGCGAGACTTCGCTGTCGACCTTCCTCTCGCCCCGCAGTGTGAGCGTGTTGTCTTCGACGGTCAGTTCGATCTCTTCCTGCTTCATGTCTGGCAGCTCGGCCTTCAGCACGAGCTCTTGCGGGCCGTTGCTGTAAATGTCGACAGCCGGCACCCACGAGCCGCGGGCGAGGTCTTCCTGAGGACCGCCGGAGAAGCCCTCGAGCATCCGGCTCATCCGCTCCTGATGGGCGGCCAGGTGGCGTAACGAATCCCAGCGAACGATGGTCATGATCATTCTCCCTGCCGCTCAATGCATTGTCGCGGCTGAACTTCTTTTGAACTTCCCGCCGAACCGACGAAACAGGGCGGCCATGGCCGCCCTGCCGACAAAGTGATCTGTGGTCGTCAGGCAGTCACGCCAGCGCCGGTCTTGTGGAAGGTCGAATTGCACACGTCGTACGTCTGCACTCGAGGCGTGCCGTCTACCACCTGCTCCAGCGCTTTGAGCACACCCGCATACGCGTTGCGGGCATACGTCTCGGCGTTTTCTCTCAGATCCCACACGCTGATGCCGACTGCATCCGCGCCGCCCGGGGCGACGAGCGCCATTGTGTCCTGGAAGCCCTTCTGCTTCCGCAGCACCGGAATGATGTCCTTGTCGAGGATCTTGGTGAACTCTGCGGCCCGTCCCGGCTTGAGACTGAACGAAATACTACGTGCAACCATGTCAACCTCCTGGGTTGGCTGTCTATGAAGGAGAAATCAGATAAACCTGATTCAGTTCACATAGGTCTGATGATTGGGGTGTTTCCGCAATCCTCTTAACCACTATCTGTTAATTAACTTGGCATGTCAAGACAAATGTGAGA
Organism: Acidobacteriota bacterium; assembly: GCA_003222455.1. Classification (GTDB taxonomy): domain Bacteria; phylum Acidobacteriota; class Vicinamibacteria; order Vicinamibacterales; family CAVVIG01; genus QHWF01. The sequence continues at coordinate 3,808 of QHWF01000519.1, read as the reverse complement.
TCATCATTTTCTAACCGCACATCTTAATCATAATGAGTTAACCACGAGAGCATTCGTCATGGATTTCCGGCTCCTCATCCGACATCGGCTCAAGGAAATGGGGACCGAGCAGAGAGATCTGGCGGCGGCCGCCAAAGTAACCGAGTCGTACATTTCCCAACTGCTGACCGGGAAGAAGGCGCCGCCGGCGCCTGAGCGCACCGATATTTACGACAAGATGGAGACGTTCCTGAGGCTCCCGGCCGGGAAGTTGGCCATGCTGGCGGACCGCCTGCGGACGGACGCTTTGAAGAGAAAGCTGGTGGATCCACCCGCGCCGTTGTTCAAGGAAGTGCGCGAGTTGATTCTCGGTAAATGCGAACCCGGCAAAGAACAATCCGTCCGTGCGATATTGGAAAAGGAGCCGTTCGGGGCGCTCGAACGCCTCGTCACGCAGAAACTGCTGGACGTCGTCAAGCGCGTGACGAAGGAGGAATCGGACGATGAAGACTGGCTCCGGCTCGTCGCTCGACTCACCGACCGGACGTACGAGCAGATGCGGGTCATCGTGCTCGAGTTCCTCGAGGCGGATATCTTCAACGTCTCGGTCGACAACTGCGTGACGTTTCTCGATCCGCTGATCGAATCGTGGGACATCGACCTCGCAACGTTCGGTATGGAGATCGTGCTGAACCGCCACCTGGCTCCAGGGCACCCGAAAAAATTCGGGTTCGTGGAACTGGAGCCTGCCGCTTCAGTCGACGAAGAGCCGGGCCTCCAGGCCTTCCTCGAGGATCCCGATCTGAGAGGCGATGCGACCGCAAAGGAAATCGAGTTTCTCAAGAAGCTCAGATTCACGCTCGAACGGCCGACGCCGCTCTACTACTACCGCGAACTGCAGAACCTGCGCGACCCGCTCCATTTTCGCCGCGCGACGAGAGAGGAGAAGAGGGTCACTCAGCGTCGACGTTGATTGAGCTCTTCATGCTTGCGCTTCAACGCTTCGAGCCTCTGTCCCGCCTCTGAGTTTCCCTTCCGCGGTCAGGCGCTGATAGTCGGCAATGTCGCGAGCGGCGTCGCCGATGAGCGCGCCAAGGTCGCCGGTGGGCGGCGTGGACGATGTGCCAGGTGTGGTCGGCGCGCACGAGGCGCGGCCTGCGCGGGCGCGGACAGGGTTGACGGAGCGCCGCCGAAGAGGGCCGCCATGGCCGACTCGAACGTCGGCCCGTACGCCAGCCGATCCTGCAGCGCGAACACGACCAGCCGCAGCTCGGGCATCGATCCATACGCGCAACCTGCCTGACAAGGGATGCGTCTTCACCGTTGCCGCGGTGCCCGGTTCCCGCGCTCGTTTGATGTCGACACGTTCATGGCCGGAACACTCCTTTGTTCGCGACCCGCGCTTTAGCCGCGGTGGCGCGCCCGTCGTCGAGTTCCTTCTTCTGACGGGCGATTTCCCGGCGTGGCGCCTCTTGATCATCGAGCCGCAGCGCCTGCGTTTCAGCCTTCCGCGCCAGACCATCGAGGCGCGTGTCGGTCACGATCAAGCGGAATGCCGCGCCGTACGATGAGGTCTGGTAGAGCACGACGGCATGCTCCGTGTCGCCCCACCGGGCCACGGGCGATCCGGATTCGGCTTCGAGCCGTGACACCGCCCGGCCGGCCGCTCGGGACATCCGCACGAGGGGTGTTCCATAGACCTCCGAGATCGCCTCGATCATGTCGGCGCCGGTCATCCCTTCCGTCCGTCCATGACCATAATCGACCACGATTCGGAACAGTTGATCGTTGTAGAAGCTGAAGAGGATCTGCTCGACCGGGTCGGTCGAAGCCGCCGTCGATCCCGCAATCCAGCGCGATGGTCTCCATTCGAGATCCTGCATCACCGCCGGGCGTTGATGGATGATCTTCGCCTCTGACGAGGTGACGCCTGCGCGTGCTGAGACGGAGGCCAGGCCGCTCCCCAGCTCGAAATCGCGATATTGCGAGAGATCCTGGGCGTCGAGTCCGGCGGAAACGGAAAAGATCGCAAGTCCGGCGCAGGTCGCCAGCGTACGTGCGTTCATCATGTCGTGCCTTCTTTCAGCTGCCCGTTCATCAATTCGCGCCCGAGCGCGCGCTCGGCATGGACCTCAAGACCGTCGATCGACGCCACGAATAACCTCTCCGGCAGTGGGCGGCTGGACGCCGGGCCACAGCAGCAGCACGATGGCCGGCGGGACCAGGCTCAGCGCGAGGAGCATCGCCCCCGTCCCAATGGTCACGCTCGCGCCGAACGCAATACCGGCGACGACGACCAGTACGACAGCTGCAAACCAGGTCTGAATCACTTTCGACCGAGTCATATCTCTCAACATGTGTTCACCTTGCGTCGCTGCGTTTGCCGCTCTCCCGGGTGGTCGAACTGACGGGTATCACTCGATCAACATACCCTCCCATCAGTTCGCGGCACTTTCCCCGATTGCACAGCGCGCAACCCCGTCCGCTCCCTTTCCGCGTCCGAGGAACGTCGGGACGCCAGCGCGGTGTGGAGTGCACGTACAACTTCCTCCAGTTGCTCCGACGTGCCGTCGATGTCCACCACCGGGTATTGAGCATCGGGCGAGAGGAACAGCGCGAACCCGTGCTGGCCTACCTCGAGGTGGGCGTTGGAGGGAGCGTCCGATCCCGCCATGTGGACCCTGGGAAGGGGGACTTTGATGTTCAGCATTGTTTACCCTTCATGACCTGTCCGCACGCCGACCCGAATCCACAGCACGCTCGCGAGGTTGATTCGTACGGGTCACCGCGACGAGTGGCTGCTCGATGTCAGTGTATGCGGGTGGCCGAAACCCGAGTGTCCAATACGGCACAGGCGCTTTCGGCGTGAAGTGCTCGTTGGCGAAGCGCTGTATCGCGACGCCACAGGATCGGCGCCCGCGGACGCGCGCACAACATGCGAAATGATTCGGCATGATGGTACGATGCTCGTCGACGGCGGTCAGTACTTGCTCTTCGACCTCCGCGACGATCCGGGCGAACGCCATGATCTCGCCGCGCAGCACCACGACCTCGTCGTCTTGCTGAAGGGAAAGATTGCCGACTGGGAGAAGGCCGTGGATCGCAGGACACCCAGTCAGTAGCCTTGCCGCCGAGTCCTAGGGATTCGATTCCACGTTCTCGAGCCGGCCCTCGCCTGCGTAAACCACGAACCGGGAGCCGCGCAGAAAGCCGACGAGCGTAAGTCCATAATCACGCGCGAGCTGGACGGCCAGGCTCGACGACGCTGAGACCGACGCCACCACGGGCACGCCGGCGACGAGCGCCTTCTGCACGATTTCGAATCCGCCGCG
>QHWF01000519.1:0-437 GCA_003222455.1 Acidobacteriota bacterium | reverse complement strand
TAAGAGATCGCGCTTCGTCGAATCGTCGCTCTGGAGGAGAGTACGGGCTTCTGCCACGAGCTGGTCCGGACCATCAGCCGCGACGTCGTGCAGCAGCGCGGAACCACTCTGAGCGATCTGCAGCACATCGTCTTCAATCGACCCTGAGGGTCCCCGGTTCTTCAATGATTCGTAGACGGCCTTCTGGCTTTGCAGCAGGCGGGCGTAGAAGGCGAGCAGCGGCGATTCCGGGCCGCCGCCGACGGTGAGTTCTTCGGCCCGCCGAATGCGCCGATCCCACGTTTCGGCCACGCTGGGCCTCATGTTACATCTGTCGACTGAGCCCGTCAGTCTCACCTCAACCCTGACTTCTTTTCCGCTGCGAGCGCGACGATCAACGCAGAACTCGCGGAACCCGCAGAGACACGTGGCGTCCGCCTTCAGGCGGATTTCTTCCA
>QHWF01000022.1 GCA_003222455.1 Acidobacteriota bacterium | reverse complement strand
GCGCGACGCGCAATTCGCTGGCGCTCGCCGACGCGCACCGGCTCGAGTCCATCGCGTTTCCCGCGTTCGGCACCGGGGTTGGCGGATTTCCGCTGGACGAATGTGCGCGCATCATGATCACCGCTTGTCGCGACCATGCCGCGCGATCATTACGGTTGGTGCGGTTCGTGCTGTTCGGTCGGACGCCGTACAGGACATTCGTGGCAACCGCCGGCCAGTTGCTGGGTACGCCAGCAGGTGACGATCCGGAGAGTCCGCTGTAGGTCCGGCCTTCGGGCCGCTGACGCTCGATGTCGACACCCCCCCCTGCACTTCGCCTGAAAGAGCTTCGCGATCTCGTCCGCCATCACGAGGAGCGCTATTACATCCACAACGCGCCCGAGATATCAGACGAGGAGTTCGATCGGCTGCTTCATGAGCTGGAGGCCATCGAAGCCGAGTACCCGGATCTCGTCACGGCAGATTCTCCAACGCAACGGGTGGCAGGCCGGCCAATTCAGGGATTCCCCACGGTCGAGCACCTCGTCCCGATGCTCAGTCTCGACAACGCGTACACCGATGCCGAACTGCGCGCCTTCGACGAGCGCGTACGCAAAGCGGCCGGACTTGATGTCGCGGCGGTCAGCTACGTCGCCGAGTTGAAGATCGACGGGTTGAGCATTGCGCTGACCTACGACGACAGTCGTCTGGTTCGAGGCGCGACGCGCGGAGACGGTGTCCGCGGTGAAGACGTGACCGCGAATGTCCGCACGATTCGCGCCATCCCTCTCGCGCTCCGTTGCGGACCACCCGGCCGGATCGAGGTGCGTGGCGAAGTGTACCTGCCTCGCGCGTCGTTCGCGCGGATGAACCGCGACCGGGAAACCGCAGGCGAAACATTGTTCCAGAACCCGCGCAATGCTGCGGCCGGCACGATGCGCAACCTGGATCCCGCTTTGGTGTCGAAACGTGGGCTGGGTTCGTACCTGTACCAACTGGTGGCCCGGCCACGCTCGCGGCCCGCGGCTGAACGGAGTGTCGGGCCTGCCGAGGATCCGTTTGCACCGACGCACTCCGAGACCTTGCGCGCTTTGGCCTCGTGGGGCCTGCCGGTGGAGCCGCATTGGAAGCGCTGCGAAGGTATTTCGCAAGTCGCCGAGTTCTGTCAGGAGTGGGCCGAGAAGCGGCTCGCGCTCGATTTCGATACCGATGGTGTGGTGATCAAAGTGGACGACCTGGCGCTGCGCACGCGCCTCGGCGCGACAGCCAAATTTCCGCGGTGGGCGACAGCATTCAAGTTCCCGGCGCAGCAGGCGCACACCCGACTGCGGCGGATCGACGTGAACGTCGGCCGGACCGGTGCGAATACCCCGTTCGCGGTGCTCGAACCGGTGTTCGTCGCGGGCTCGACGATTTCGATGGCCACGCTCCACAACGCCGACGACATCGCCCGAAAGGACATCCGCGAAGGAGACACCGTGGTGATCGAAAAAGCGGGCGACGTCATTCCGAAGGTCGTCGCGCCGGTTCTCAATCTCCGCCCGCCCGACTCGCAGCCATGGAAGATGCCGGACACATGCAAGGTGTGCGGAAGCCGGCTGCATCGCGACGAAGAGGAGGTGGTGTGGCGGTGCGAAAACTCGTCGTGCCCGGCCCGTCTTCGCCGCAGCCTCGAGCACTTCGCGTCGCGATCGGCTATGAACATCGAAGGGCTGGGAGAGTCGCTCGTCGATCAACTTATTGAGCAGGGCCTCGTACACGATTTCGCCGATTTGTATCATCTCGACGCGTCACGACTCGAAGACCTCGTCGTCGCGCCGCGGGATCCGAAATCCGATCGGGCCCTTCCGCGGAAGCTCGGCAAGGTGGGTCGGAACGTCGTCGAACAGATTGCACGCAGCAGGAACAACGACCTGTCACGCCTCATCTACGGGCTCGGCATCAGGCACGTCGGCGAGAAGGCGGCGGCGACGCTGGCGCGGCATTTTCGAACATTGGATCGGCTGATGGATGCCTCCTTCGAGCAGCTCCAGACCGCCCCAGAAGTCGGCCCGGTTGTTGCTGAATCAGTGCGCGCGTTTTCGGACGAGCCCCGAAATCGCGCGCTGGTCGACAAACTCAAGGCGGCCGGGGTCACCACCACGACAAGCCTGCCCGAGCCGGCGGCGGTGGACGCGGGGCCACTGGCGGGCAAGACCTTCGTGCTCACCGGTACACTGCCGAGCATGACCCGCGAGGAGGCCACATCAAGCCTGGAGCAGCTGGGCGCGAAAGTCGCCGGCTCCGTGAGCCGAAAAACCCACTATGTGGTCGCCGGCAGCGATGCGGGCAGCAAACTGGACAAGGCGCGACAGCTCGGTGTCGACGTCCTGGATGAGGAGGCGTTTCGGAGCCTTATAATGAAGGCGCACGGGTAGGGAGGTTTCAGTCAGGCGAGGGTGCTGAGGTAAACGCGAGACTTTCGGCCGCCGTTCTGACGTAGCGCGAGGCTTTCAGTCGAGCGACGCCAGCGGGCCAGATTTTTATGTCCAAACGATTCACCATCGTTACGCTCGCGCTGACGGCCATTGTCTCCTTCCTCGTTGGCGCGATCGTCGCCGGCGGCACGAATAAGTCCACGATCACAGCGGGGACGGCGCCACGAACCCCCTCGATGCGTCCGGTTGTGCACACCGGCGCCGCGTCGCCCACGAGCGCCCTCGTGAATTTTGCCGACGTGGTTGAGCGCATCAACCCCGCGGTCGTGAATATCGACGCAACGGCCCGCGGCAGCGAGACACGGCGCCGGGGCCGCATCCGGATCGATCCGTCGGATCCCTTCGACGGTCCCGACGGCGGCGGGCGCGGCGAGGCGCCGCGCCGCGGCGCCGGCAGCGGATTCATCATCGATGCCGACGGCAGCATTCTCACGAACAACCACGTCATCGATCGCGCGGAGCGGATTACGGTGAAGCTGTCCGACGGCCGCACCTTGCGCGCGCGGGTGATTGGGGCCGATCCCGACACCGACATTGCGTTGATCAAAGTCGACGGCCAGACACGTCTGCCCGTGGCGCCGCTGGGCGATTCCGGAACGCTCCGCATGGGCGAGTGGGTGTGCGCGATCGGCAACCCGCTCGGATACGAGCACTCGGTGACCGTGGGCGTGATCAGCTTCCTCGGACGCAAGCTGTTCGACGAAAGCCTCGACAACTACATTCAGACCGACGCCGCGATCAACTTCGGCAACAGCGGCGGGCCGCTGATCAATGCGCGCGGCGAAGTCGTCGGCATCAATGCCGCCATCAGCTCGCGCGCCAGCAACATCGGCTTCGCCGTGCCCATCAATGGCGCGGCGGCGGTCCTGCCGCAGCTCCGCGCCCGTGGCCGGGTCAGCCGCGGTTACATCGGCGTGGCGCTCCGCGACGTAGACGCCGATCTCGAACGTTCGCTGAAGCTCACGGTCGGCCATGGCGCTTTGGTACAGGACGTCACCGCTGGTTCCCCCGGCGACCGCGCCGGCCTGCGCGCCTACGACATCATCGTCGCGCTCGACGATGAGGCGATTGCGAACGACGATGGGCTGATTCGAGAGATTTCAGCCCGGACACCGGGGTCGGCGGCGCGGCTCCGGTTCGTGCGCGATGGCCATGAGCAGACGATGACCGTCAAGCTCGCCGAGCGGCCCGCACGCGAGGTGGACAAAACCGGTGCATCCGGCGAGGCGCCGCCCGCGGACCGCAGCCGCGCCGACGCCGACAACGTCCTCCTCGGCCTGAACGTCCGCGATCTGGATCGGCAGACGGCGGACAAGCTCGATTTGCCGCGCGAAACCCGTGGCGTGCTGATCACGCGCGTCGAGCCCATGAGCTCGTCGTTCGACAGCGGCATCGATCGCGGCGCCGTGCTCCTCGAAATCAACCGGCAGCGCGTCCAGTCGGTGGCCGACTACCGCCGGATCGCGCGGGCTGCGCATCCGGGCGACATCCTCACCCTGTACTTGTACTCCCCTGACCTCGAGCAACGGCAGCTCAAGACGATCCGTGTTGACGAACGGTGAAGTGATTACGAGATTTCAGATTGCAGATTTCAGATTGCAGATTGATTGCAGATTTCAGATTGGCGCCACTTCTGGATTGCGAACTGCAAATTGAATGGTGGTCGCGCCGCGCTGACAATCGGCTCGATCGAACCTGGTCGGGGCAACGTCTGCCATCTGAAACCGGACGCAAGCTGGACCGTGCGCGGAGTCCGAAATCTGCATGCCATCTGAAATCTGAAATCTGAATTCTGCAATCTGAAATCTCTCTGGCATCTGCATGCAATCTGAAATCTACAATCTGCAATCTGAAATCTCTCGATGAAATCACGCGTTCTTGTCATTGACGACGAGGCGGCGATCCGCGACTCGCTCAGGATGACGCTCGAATACGAAGGGTACGAGTTCGTCGGCGCGGCGACCGGCCAGGAAGGTCTGGCGCTCGCTGAACGCGAAAGCCCCGATCTCGTCCTGCTCGACGTCAAGATGCCGGGCATGGACGGACTTGAAGTGCTCGATCGCCTGCGCGGCATGAACGATGGCGTGCCGGTCGTGGTGATCTCCGGACATGGAACGATCAGCACGGCGGTGGAAGCCACGAAAAAGGGCGCGTTCGACTTCATCGAGAAGCCGTTCGCGAGCGATCGTGTGCTCGTGAGCCTGCGCAACGCGCTCGATCAGCGCCAGCTTCGGGACGAGAACCGCTCCCTCAAGCGGGCCGTCGAAGTCCGTCACCAGATGATCGGCGACAGTCCGGCGCTCCGGCAGGTGATGGCCGCGGTCGCCCGTGCCGCGCCGACGAATGCCACCGTCCTGATCCAGGGCGAGAGCGGCGTCGGGAAAGAGCTCGTCGCCCGGACGATCCACCGGAACAGCCTCCGGAGCCGGGAGCGCTTCGTCCAGGTGAACTGCGCCGCGATCCCCGAGGAGCTGATCGAGTCGGAGCTGTTCGGACATGAGAAAGGATCGTTCACCGGCGCGACCGAGAAGCAGATCGGCAAGTTCGAGCAGGCCGATCGCGGGACGATTTTCCTCGACGAAGTCGGCGATATGAGCGCCAAGACGCAGGCGAAAGTGCTGCGCGTGCTCCAGGAAGGCGAGGTGGAGCGGCTTGGATCGGCGCGGACGATCAAGGTCGATGTCCGCGTGATCGCCGCGACGAACAAGAACCTGGAAGAAGAGATCGAGAAGGGCCACTTCCGCGAGGACCTGTACTTCCGCCTCGCCGTCATTCCGATCCACGTGCCGCCCCTTCGCGAGCGACAGGGCGATATCGCCCTGCTCGTCCGTCATTACATGGAGTCGTTCAGCCGTGAGAACAACACGCGGCCCAAGCGCATCACGCAGGCCGCGCTCGAGGCGTTGCAGCGGTATCGCTGGAAAGGGAACATCCGCGAGCTCAGGAATACGGTCGAGCGCATGATCATCATGACCGCCGGCGACACCATCGACCTCGCCGACCTGCCGGGCGTGGTTCAATCGCCCGCGAGCGCGTCCGGCGCCGGCCTGGCCGCCGGCCCGCTCGCGTCGAAGTTCGCGCCGGCCGACAACGACGCGACGAAGCCCGGGACGCTGCGCGAGTTCAAGGAAAATGCCGAGCGCGCGTTTCTGGTGAGCAAGCTGCGCGAGAACGGCTGGAACATCTCGAAGACCGCGGAAGTCATCGGCACGCCGCGCAGCAATCTCTACAAGAAGCTCGAGCAGTACCAGATAACGCAGGAAGCCGATGGATAGTGGGGCAGGACAGGCAGCAAGGCCGATCCTATCCATCCCATCCCGCCGATCCTGCCCATCCTGCCGGTCGATGTACAATTGCGGGTTCGCAGTGAGCCAGATGATCGCCGTTGGGTGTTGCGAGTGCAGCGCTCGAGGGAGGAAAGTCCGAACTCCGCAGGGCAGTGCGCCGGGTAACGCCCGGTCAGGGTAACTTGAAGGACAGTGGCACAGAAAACATACCGCTCGCCTTCGCCGGGTCCGCCCGGCGGAGGCGAGTAAGGGTGAAAAGGTGCGGTAAGAGCGCACCGCGCCGGTGGTAACACGGGTGGCAGGCAAAACCCCGCACGGAGCAAGACCAAATAGGGAAGCGCTCGAGGACGGCCCGTCCGAAGCTTCCGGGTCGGTCGCTTGATCTCGCCAGTAATGGCGAGGCTAGAGGAATGATTGTCGCCACGCCGGCGGCCGCAAGGGTGCCGGCTGGGACAGAATTCGGCTTACGGCTCGCTGCGAACATGTTTTCGGCGGTCAGAGGTCAGGAATCAGAGCTCACGTCATGAAGGGCCCGGGTCTCGGAGCGGCCGCCACGGTCATGGCGATGACGGCGTTCATCGCGGCCGTGCAGGCACCTGGCCAGATCCGTCCTCGTCCCGCCCAGGGTCGCGAGCCGGAGCTGAATCCACCGACGATTCGCGAGTACAAGCCGCGATCCACGCTCGCCGTCCCGCAGCATCCGGTGCCGCGCGCGAAGTTTCCGGTCATCGACATCCACAGCCATCAGCCGACGCCGATCTCCACGGACGAGTTCAGCCGCGTGATCAAAGGCATGGAGGACAATAATCTACGGATCCTCGTGAACCTGAGCGGCGGTTCCGGCGACCGGCTCCGCCAGGGGTTCGACGCCATCAGAAAGAGCAGCTACAAGGACCGGATGGTGCTGTTTGCCAACGTGAACTTCCGCGAACGAATCAGCCCGGGCTTCGGGGCGAAGGCGGCGACGCAGCTCGCAAACGACATCAAGGCCGGCGCGGTCGGGCTGAAGGTGTTCAAGGACCTCGGGATGTTCGCGACAAGGGCTGACGGCACCCGCCTGCACGTGGACGATCCCGAGCTGGACCCGATCTGGGAAACCTGCGGGCAACAGAACGTGCCGGTGCTCATTCATGTCGGGGAACCACAGGCGTTCTTCGACCCGTTGGATTATACGAACGAGCGCTGGCTCGAGCTGGCGCTGTATCCCGACCGCCGCCATCAGGAAGGCGTCCGGTTCGAGGAGTTGATCACCGAACGCAACACCATGATCAAGCGGCATCCGCGAACGCGGTACATCCTTGCGCACTTCGGATGGCACGCGAACGACCTCGCGCGCGCCGGCAAGCTGCTCGATGCGAACCCGAACGTCTACTTCGACGTGGCGGCGGTGCTGTACGATTTTGGCCGCCAGCCGCGTGCGGCGCACGATTTTTTCCTGAAGTATCAGGACCGCATTCTGTTCGGCAAGGACAGCTACCAGCCTGACGAGTACCCGTACTACTGGCGCGTGTTCGAAACCAACGACGAATACTTCGACTACTATCGCGACTATCACGCGTTCTGGAAGCTGTACGGGATGGGGCTGCCGGATCCGGTGCTCCGGAAGATGTACTATCAGAACGCCTTGAAGATCGTTCCGGGCATATCGCCCGCGGCATTCACAAACTAGTCGGGGCGGCCCGCGAGCCGTCCGACACTGATTAGCTGAGCAGCCATGGCTTCTTTTCTTGTTACCGGCGGTGCCGGCTTCATCGGATCCCATCTCGTCACCCAACTCATTCACCGCGGCCACACTGTCCGCGTCGTGGACAACCTGATTACGGGGAAACGCCGGAATCTCGATCACGTCTCCGGCGTGGAATTCGTGGAAGGGGATCTGGCCGATATCGGCGTGGCGACGCGAGCGGTGGAGGGGATGGACTATGTGCTGCATCAGGCGGCTATCCCGTCGGTGCCCCGGTCGGTGAAGGATCCCATCAGCTCGAATCGCGCCAACATCGACGCCTCGGTGAACGTGCTGGTTGCGGCCCGCGATGCCGGCGTGAAGCGCCTCGTTTACGCGGGGTCGTCCGCGGCCTATGGCGATACGCCAACGCTGCCGAAGCGCGAGGACATGCCGACCAATCCGCTGTCGCCCTATGCGCTGCAGAAGCTCGTATCGGAGCAGTATGGACAATTGTTCACGCAGCTCTACGGATTCGAAACGGTGACAATTCGGTACTTCAACGTCTTCGGGCCGCGTCAGGATCCGGGCTCGCCGTACTCGGGGGTGATTTCGCTGTTTGCATCGGCGCTGCTCGAAGGACGTCAGCCCGTCATCTACGGTGATGGCGAGCAGACGCGCGATTTCACGTACGTCGCGAACGTCGTGGACGGCGTCCTGCGCGCGGTCGAGACGCCGAAGGCGTCCGGCCATGTGATCAACGTGGCAACCGGCGGTCGCATCTCGCTGAACGCGCTGCTGCGGGCGATGAATAAAATCGTCGGCACCAATCTGCAGCCGATTTATCAGGAGCCTCGCGCGGGCGACGTGCGCGATTCGCAGGCCGACATCACGAAGGCGAAGACGCTGCTCGGCTACACACCCATCGTGTCGCTCGAGGAAGGACTCGAGAAGACGCTCGAGTGGTGCCGCACCGAGAGCACGGCCGGCTCGCGTCGCTGACCCGACCCCCTCCTGGCCACGACGGTCAAACGCGGAACTCGCGGAACCCGCAGAGAAACCGGGTTTTGTTCTGCGCGTTCTGCGGTTCGTTGAATGTCGTGGCGTGGCGTTCCCTGGCGGCGTCGCGATGGAAACACTCGTTGCTTCGCAATCTCGGGGAATAAGACGACGATCCGATGATCGCGTGACAACTCGAGGCGTCGGAATTCCCGTCCCTTCGCGGCTGTCCTCCGGCCTCCGCAGCAGCGCACCGCCCATCTCCTGATTCCGCAAACAATTCCGCCGACTCCTCGAATCACAACCTCCGGGCGTGCCGCTTGCCATGAGACCGCCAGACTCTGGTCGTCAATCGGACCTCGCGGGGCCCGACCTTGCTTCGCACTGTTCGGACCGACCAGAGTCTCAAGGAGGACAGACATGTTTCGAAACGTGCTCTCGAGTGTGATGGTGGCGGCCCTGCTCGCGTTCATCCCGCCGCTCGTCGCCGCCCAGGAAAAGCCGGCGGGCCGCACGGCGCCGGCTGCGACAGCTGTGGCGAAGGCCGTGCTGAACATCAATACGGCTACCGCCGCCGAGTTCGAAGGCCTGCCGGGGATCGGCGCCAGGACGGCAGCCCGGATCCTTGAATATCGGCAGAAAAACGGCCCGTTCAAAAAGATCGAGGAACTGATGAACGTGCGTGGCGTCGGGGAGAAGAGCTTTCTGAAACTGAAACCGCAGCTCACCGTGGGGCCGGCGAAGGCGGATCACGACGATTGAGCGTGATCGGGCGACGGCCGTCGTGGGATGACGCGTCCATCCCATGCGACCCGTGGAGTCGCGGGTATTCGGTCCTCGAGCTCGTGTTCGTGGTGGGCTTGATCCTCACCCTGACTACAGTGACTGTTCCAAACATGCTCATGGCACTCGACGACTATCGGGCGGCCGGTGCGGCGCGTTACCTGTCAGCGCGGCTGCAACGCACGCGCATGGAGGCGGTCAGCCGTTCGTGCGCAGTCGCTCTCAGGTTCAACCGGCCAGCCGCCGGTCAATACGAGTTCGCGATGTACGTAGACAGCAATCACAACGGGGTGCTGACAACCGAGATTGTGCGCGGCATCGATCGCGCGCTGGGGCCGGCGGAGTCGCTCGCCGACAACTTTGCCGGTGTGGAATTCGGCGCGCTGCCTGGCCTTCCGTCACCGGAACCGGGCGGCACGCCACCCGGAGACGATCCGATCCGGCTCGGCACGGCCAACTCGGCCACCTTCACGGCAATCGGAACGTCTACACCGGGCAGCCTGTACGTGCGGAGTCGAACCGCTCAATACGTGATTCGGATCTTCGGCGAGACCGGCAAGACCCGCGTGCTGAGGTTCAATACACGCACTCGACAGTGGGAGCACTTATGACCGACCTCCGCACGGACCGTCGTGCAAGTCCTCGCCGGCAATCCTGCGCCGACCACGGAATCGCGCACGCACGTGTTCGTCCAGGTCACGCCGCAATGCTGATTGACGTTTCGGCTGGCGGGGCACTCATCGAAACCGGCCGGCGGATTCTTCCCGACACGTTCGCGGAGGTTTACATGGAAACCCCATTTCAGCGGGCCAGCGTCCGCGGCCGCGTCCTGCGATGTGCCGTTGTCGGCGTCCGTCCAACGGCAGTGCGCTATCGAGCGGCGATTCAATTCGATTCCTATCTCCCCTGGTTCGTTGAAGACCGCGACATCTCATTAGCCGGGGCAGAGGAGAGGGTCCGGTGCTAACGGACATTGCCGGGCGGGTGAGGTGATATGACGGCCGCACAGCTCATTTCAGGTGCGTTCGGGACAGGGCTCTCTCGCGCTGATGATGGCGCTCACCTTGATCCCTGTGACGCCACACCAGGAAAACCCGAAAAGGTGATGGTCGATTCAGCTCGGCCGGTACAGCCGCTCCGGGTTCCTCGGCAGCGCGACCGCCGCCATGCCCTCCTGGATCTGGTGTCGGCGCTGACTCGATTTCTCGATCACGAGCAAGACATCTCGCTGATGCGCGGCGTGTTCGAAGAAGGTCTGCGCGGCATGGTTCCGGTCCGTGCGATTCAACTCCGCGAGATCAGCAGCCGCTGGGCGGGCCGGGTTGAGGCGTCCGGTGGCATTGAATCGATCGCGCTGGAGGTACCGGGCCGGGATCCTGCCACGCGTGGCGTGCTGGAGGCGGCGTTCGATCCCGGATGCCGGCTGGGCGAATGGGACTTTCAAATGCTCACGGCGGCGACGCACCTGGGTGCGCTCGTCCTGGAAATCGAGCGCTCGCGAACACAACTCGCGCGTGCAGGGCTGTGGAATGGGCACCGGACACGCCGCGATGGCGCCGCGGCACTCATTGGATCCACCGAGGTCATGAAATGGCTGCGCTCGACCATCGAGCGCGTCGCGGGCACCGATTTCACCGTGCTACTCGAGGGGGAAACGGGCGTCGGCAAGGAGCTGGTGGCGCGCCAGATTCACAACATCAGCCGCCGGCGGAACGGCCCCTTCATCGCGATCAACTGCGCGGCACTGGTCGAGACGCTGCTCGAGGCCGAACTGTTCGGCATCGAAGATCGAACGGCGACCGGCGTACGGGGCCGGCGGGGCAAGTTCGAGCACGCGGATGGCGGTACCCTGTTTCTCGACGAGGTCTCGGACCTCTCGCGTGCGGCGCAAGCCAAACTGCTGCGTGCGATCCAGGACCTCTCCGTGCAGCGCGTCGGCAGCCACTCCACCCAGCGCCTCGACATCCGGATCGTCGCCGCCACGAACCGGAGCCTGGCGGACCTGGTCGATCGACAGCTGTTCCGGCCAGACCTGTTCTATCGCTTGAACGGCATCGACATTCGCGTGCCGACGCTGCGGGAGCGGCGGTCCGACATCCGTGAGCTCACCGACTATTTCCTGGATCGGTACAGGGTCGGACGTTCGCTTCGCCTGTCTGCCACAGCAGTCGACGCGATGGCGACGTACGAATGGCCGGGAAACGTGCGTGAGCTCGAACGAACCATCGAGCGTGCGGTCACGCTTGCAGCAGGCGATGTCATCGAGCTCGATGATCTTCCGGCAGCTGTGCGCCGGGCATACTCGACCGCGCTCGGACCCTCACTATCGCGCAACGAGAACCTGCGGTTATGGGCGAGCCGATACGTGCGGCTCATCGTCCATCGCTGTCAGGGCAACAAGCGGGCTGCCTGCCGCGTGCTTGGCATCAGTTATCACACGCTTCAGGGCTATCTTCGCGTTCCGCTGATCGAGAATCCAGGCACAACCGGCATTCCCCAGAACTGTCACCCTTCGGAGTCGTTGGCTGAGGGGGGAACGAGTACATCGTAATCGTGCCGGGCCGTCACCGGCGAAACTCGTGAACGAGACGGGGCAGTACCCGCTGCGAGGTCGCACGTGCACGCGAGCAAGCTCAGTTCGAACGGACCGAGCGTCAGGAGGCAATCCATGAACGAACGTGGCGAAATCAGAAGCATCAGTCTCAGGCCGGGCACCCTGCAGGCGCCGGTGGTGCTCGAGGCGCGGCTCACTCCGATGTTCATGTGCTGCGGACACTGGAGTTACGCGCTCTCATTCGGGATCAATGGCCCGACCCTCACGGTCAGCTGGACCGAGGACGGCGACGCGGCATGCAATCAGGTGTAGCCGTGCAATCAGGCTCGGGGGGCGACGCGATGTCGCCTCCCGCCTCCGCCGGGGGCGGCAGCTGCCGTTCGCGTCTGGTGCTTGCGCAAGATCTCCGCTTCGTGCCAGCGGCTCCAGCCCTGGACGGTGGCCTGCTGTATCGACGGTCGACGGGCCTCGTGGTGCGCATTGGTTCGCTTGAATGGGACGTACTCCGTCGTTTCGACGGCGCTGAGACCGAGCACGTTCGGAAATGCATGGAGCACGAGTCTGGTGTTCGATTCACGGCGCAAGAGCTCGAGCTATTCGCCCGACGCGCGTGCGCTGTTGGCCTCCTCGAGTGTCCGGGTACGTCGATCGTCCGGCGCCCGCGGCGGCGCGGCCTCAGCTGGAGCATCCCATTGTGGAACCCCGAGCGGGTTTTTGCGTGGTGCGCGGCGCGTGCGTCGTTGTTATTTCATCCCCTGGCTCTTGGCGTCGGCGTACTCACCATCATTGTCGCAGTCCTGAGCCTGGTGGAAGCCGCACCGCGATCGGCCCCGTTTCCGGTACCCACGCAGCCGCAGCTCGTCATTTTTGTGATCCTTTTCAACATCGTGAGCATCGTGCACGAGTGCGGTCATGGGCTGGCGCTTCATCGATATGGAGGCTCGGTACGGGAAATCGGCATCCGGTTCGTGCTCGGCTGGCCCTGCTGGTACTGCGACATCACGGAATCGTATCTGCTGCCGCATTTGAAGCAGCGTGTCGCGGTGATTGTTGCCGGCCCGTTCGTTCAGGCAGTCGTCTGTGCGGCAGCGGTCCTCGCTGCGCGCGGCGGCGACCCGCATGTTGTCGCCGTCCGCAGCGCCGCGGCTCTCCTGGGTCTGCTCACTGTGCTGAATTTCTTCCCGCTCGTGCGGTCGGACGGGTACTACCTGCTCACTGAACTAGCCGGAATGCCGAATCTCCGCACCGACGCCTGGAGGTGGCTCGCGTCCTCCGCCGCCCGGCAACGGATGTTTATCACGATGCCGAAGGCTCGCCGCCTGGCAATCATCGCCTACGCGCTGGCGTCGCTCGGCTTCCTGGCGCTCGTTCTCGATCACGCGGTCATCTTGATCGCCCGCTTGTTCGTCGCTGGCGATCATCTGTCGATTCGAACGGTCACCGCTGCGCTCAGCGTCATCATGATTTTCACGACGCTTCTCAAAGGCAGGAGCTCAACACCATGAACCGATTAACAGCCCGTGGTGAAAGTCCAGCGTCGCACCGAGGGCGGCGATGCGCCGGGACGTTCCACCCCACGGCGCACAGTCCGCGCCGTGGGGACCCCGGCGGAGCGGCGCGACGAGCGCAGAGCGGGGTCCCCTGTACCGTGCGTCTTGTGCACGGTGGGGTGCAATACCGGGAGTATTTGAACGAGGAGCAACGCAGCCAGCCCCGGGGCCCCCAACGCGGCAGCCGCGTTGGGGTGGAGGAGGGATGCAGCGCCGGCCGAATGCAGCTGGACTTTCACCACGGGCTGTTAAGGTGCGCCGTCGCTGCGGCGTTGTTGTTGATTGCCTGGCCGGGCGAAGGCGGCTCTGTTTTTGGCCGGGTTGTCGATGCGGCGGGTCGCCCACCCGCGTCTGTGAG
>QHWF01000518.1:396-4361 GCA_003222455.1 Acidobacteriota bacterium | reverse complement strand
ACCCGCCGACGAGGACGCGGCCGTGCGTCGGGTCGTAGAAGCGGAGGATGAGATTAAGGAGCGTCGACTTGCCGGATCCCGACCGGCCGACCACGGCCACCACTTCTCCCGGCGCGATGTGGAGGTCGATCCCTTTGAGCGCCTCCACCTCTGGTCGCGCCGGGTAGCGGAAACGTACGCGCTCGAGCGTGACGGATCCGTCCAGGGTGTCGGGTCGTTCGCCGCCGTCGAGCGGGATCACCGGCCGGCGGCCGAGCAGATCGAACGCCCACTCGGTCGCACCGATCGCGCGCAGGGCCTCGGCTGCAAACCGTGACGCGTTGCGGAATCCGCGCGCCACGAGGAGGGCATAGAGGATGAACGAGATCAACGCGCCGGTCGTCATCTGACCGGTGATGACGAGGCGGCCGCCGACCCAGATGGCGAGGAGCGCCGCGCACTCGCCCGCAATAAGGGAGACGCCGCCCAGGACCGCTCGCGCCTGGACCTTCCGCCGTGCGAAGCCGAGCGCCCGCCACAGCTGCCGCTCGTACCGGCCGCGCTCCTCGGCTTCGTGGGAGAACGCACGGACGGTCCGGACGCCGGCGAGCACCTCGGTTGCCGAAGCGCCCGCATCCGCGTGCGCGCGCTGCACGTCCGCGGCCATCATCTTGACGCGCCGGCCGAGCAGACCGGTCGCGAGCGTGATTGGCGGAACGGCCAGCAGCGTCAGCGCGGTGAGCTTCGGGGACGTATAGAAGAGCAGGGCCGTGCCAAACAGGCTGAACACCGTGGCCCGCAGCGTATCGGCGAGCTCTTCGCCGAGCACGTACTCGAGCGGCGGCACGTCGGCCCACAACCTGGTGGTGATCTCACCGGTATCGCGGCTGTCGAAGAACTGGATGTCCTGAAGCAGCAGCGACTCGAAGACCAGGCGCCGCAGGCGGAGGCCGACGCGTTCGGCCCCGAGGCCGAAGCAGTAATCGCGCCCACATGTGGACAGGGCCTCGACGAGCACGATGCCGACCATCACGAGCGACAGCTGATTCAAGCGCTGAAGCTGTCCCCGTTGAATCGCTTCATCGATGATCAGGCGGATGACGTAGGGATACGCGAGCGCGGTGACGATGCTCGTCGCGACGAACAGACTGCCGATCAGGTACGGCCGCCGCTCCGCCCACAGCAGGCCGGCGATGCGTGCCAGCTGCGCGGTCACGCCGTGAATCCCATCTGGATCAGTTTCTGGTCCGTTCGCGCCTCGAGCCGTTGGAACTTGCTGCCCGCTTGAATCGGCTGGTCCCATCGGTTGTGCCAGTGCCAGGCAAACGCACCATCGTACAGGGCGGCGCTGCCGGGCGTCCTCTTGAACGGTTCGAAGTGGAGATCCGCCTGCCATTCCGTGTCGAAAAACGGCGACGGAAACACCGTGATGCCGACACCGCGGTCGAAGGCGCGGCGGAAATTCGCGCGACCCCAGTTGCTGTCCCCCGGCAGGATCTCGATGATCCCGTGGATCAACTCACACGCGAAGTCGCTGCCTTTCCGCAAGTGCATCAGGGCGCCGTTGTAAACGCCGTCGTAGTTTTCCCACTGGTACACGAACTCCTGGCTGAGCAGCGCGCCCAGGCTGCGCAGCAGCACCATGTCCATGTCGACATACACGCCGCCGTAATTGTGGAGCACGAGGGCCCTGAACAAATCGCCGTCGCGCCAGACACGGCGATCCCGCTGCCGATAGATCGCCGGCATCGCTTCGAGCGGGGTCCCGCCGGCTTCCACGTCGGGCCGGTAGAGGCGAAACGTGAGATGCTCGGCGAACGGTCGGATCCACTCATTCGCGGACAGGTCCTCGTCCGACCAGAGCGTCAGCGAGCAGCGGGAGAGATCCTGCGTGGCGAAGAACGCCTTCATCGGGAGCGCCTGCTTGCGGCCGAACGGCCGAACCCGGCGCCAGATCCCTCCGACCCGCTGACGCCAGAACATATGGAACGTCACGGGCATCGGCGGGCTCGCGTCGGGCAGCGCCCGGCAGAAGGCCAGCGCTTGGCGCCAATCGTGGTAGAGCTCGTAATGCGTTTGCGGAGAGATCGCGATCGGATCCACTGGCCGGTGCCTGCTGCGGTTACGACAGACAGGTTCGGGCATAGACGCAGGCCGGCACGTCGAACCCGACGTGATGGTAGAACCAGCGATCGCATTTGCACCGCACACCCAGCTCGCGGCGGGTGTCGTCGGCGAACTGGTAGCCCGCTCGATGCACGAGATACGACAGGACCGCTTGATCCTGCCGGTGATTCCGGCGTGACGATCCACGCGGCGCGATGCAGTCTCGCTCCATCGCGCACGCTTTCCACGGCAGCACGACGTGACGATACACCGCCTCGCGAACGTCGGACCCGGCGCTGCCGACAGCGAAGCCGACGAGCGTGGCATCGGCGTTCCGCCGCGGTCCGTAAGCGGCGGGATCGGCGCGCAGGAAGTCGAACATGAGCGGATGGGTCCACTGCCGCAGCGTTCCGGGCGACCGCCGCACCCACAAGCCGCCGCTGTGCGCGATGCGCTCCGCGATCGGCGGCAACTCATGAAAGTAACAGCCGGCATCGGCCCACAGCACGTCGCTCGCGTCCTGCGCGGCGCGCGCACGATCGATCACCTCGGCGACGATCACCGGCTTCCAGGCGTACTCGCCGGCGTTGACGCCGACGTCCATGTGCGCGGGGTACGCCGCGTAGTCGAATCTGTGGTAGAAGAAGCCATCCCATCGCGGCAAGGCGCTCACCTCGCCGGCGGTCAGGCCGAGGTCGTAACACTCGACGCTCCACGATCACGAGCCGCAGCTGACCGTCGTGACGCCGACGTTCAACTACGAACCGATCATCCGCGACTATATCGACGCGACCGCTGCCGCCGCGTCGGTGCCGTTCGACTGGATCATCGTCGACGACGGATCGCAGGATGGGACGGCAGGACGGGCGAGGACGATCTTCGAATCGACCCCGTATCCACTCGTGGCTCGCGCGACGATCCTGCGGAACCCGATGCCGATCTTCGAAACCGCGTGCGACAACGTCGGCTTCACGCTCGCTGAAACGGACGTCATCATCGAGATTCAAGGCGACATCCAGGTACGCGAGCCCGGGTATGACGCCTGTTTCCTGCGGATGCTGGCGAGCCGCCCGGCGCCCTCGGCGGTATCCGGGCGATGCGGCCACACGTTCATGCACCTTCGCCGTTCGTCGCTCGGGCGCTGGTTCGAGCCGGCGGGGCACCTGGTCGGCCTCTGGGGGCGAACGATCGACACGCCGGACCGCGTCCACGCCATCAAAGGCAAGGTGTATCGCTGTGAAACGGTGAATCGGGGACCGTGGGCCCTGCGGAAGACGGATCTCGACAACGACGATCACGATTACCATCGGCGCCTGTTCGAGGGGGAGGGCCGAAGGCCCTTGTACGTGCCAATGTCCATCCATGCTCCGCGGACGCTTGGTGCGAGCCGCCGCGCCCGCACGGGAGACAACCAGACGGTCTACGACATGTTGAAGCGGGAGAAAACCGGAAGCCCGGGTTTCCTCGCGTTCCTCGCGTCGCTCACCTCGTGCTCCCCGCCTGAAGAGGTCATGGTTGCTCCAACAAGTCCGTGAGGCTGGTGTCGACGCGTCGATCCGCCGACAGGGCGGCGCCGACGACCCACTCGAGCCGCTGCCCCTGCGGCTCCAGGCGCGATCGAAGTGCCGCGTCACCGGGGAATTTGGCCAGCGCGGCCGACCAGATCTCGCGCGCCTTTGCCAGGTTATCCAGCCTGAAATACCCATCGCCGAGCGCGGTGTACACACGCGCGACCAGTGCCGCAGGTGTATCGGTTGTGACCAGCGACAGGGCCTGCGTCAGGTCGGCGACGCCCTTGTCGGTCCGCTTGAAGATGAAGCGGTTGTAGTACAGATTGATGAGACCGCGCAGGTAATAGGCCAGTACGGACGGTCGCCGGG
>QHWF01000518.1:0-346 GCA_003222455.1 Acidobacteriota bacterium | reverse complement strand
CTGATCTGGACGTTCGGTCCGCTGTTGTTCCGGCGTGCCAGCTTTCGCAGGAAATCGGTCGCGCGATCCACCTGTCCGCTGGCCATCGTCATCTGGCGGTACTCGGCCGCCAGTTCGAGGTTCTCCGGATCGGTCGCAATGGCACGCTCCAGTTCCTGCAATCGATCGACTCGCAGGTCGGCAATCGCCGGCGCTCCTGCAGCGATGGACGCGGCCAGTACACATAGACACCCGAACACCCGTCGGTCAAGCACTGTGGCCAACCCGCTCTTCACGTTCCACTAGCGTTCGAATCGCACCTGGATCCGGAATTGGCGATACTCGGAGTTGTAGAACGACCCGAACG
>QHWF01000495.1:7309-8254 GCA_003222455.1 Acidobacteriota bacterium | reverse complement strand
TGAAGCAGCAGGCAGGCGCGAAGCCATCGGGCGGCGCGCGCGCAGCGGGAGCAGGAGCGGAATCTGACGCCGCACGCGCGCGGGCGGCGGCAGGCGACGCCGCACGGGATCTGGATCGCCGGCATCTTGCCGATCGCATGCAGCAGTCGGCCGACGCGATGCGCGCGGCGGCCGATCGCGGACAGGGTACGCAGCGGGGCAATACCGCGCCGGGCGCGCAATCGCGCGAGGCGCAGATCCAGACGAGCGGGCAGGACGCCATGGCGCGTGAGCTCGACAAGGTTGCCGACAAGCTGGCGTCGGCGCGGGGCGGCAACGACAGTGAATCGCGCAAGCTGTCCGACCAGCTCGCACGCGTGCAGGAGCAGCGGGACCGACTGGACTCGGCGAGCCGGGAGCTCGGCAAGGCCGGTCAACCGAACGCCGCATCCGGTTCGCAACAGGGAAACAGCGCCCGGAAATCGCCAGGGCAAACCGGCAAGCCGGGCGACGGCCAGCAGGGTGGCGGAGGCGGCAGCGGTACCGATCTCGCGCGACTGCGCGACGAATATCTGCGGGGGCTGCAGGAGACGCGAGACCTTCTGAACCAGCTGCAGCGCGACGACCAATCGTTCTCCCAGGGCGGCGCAGGCTTCACGTTCGAGGGACGCGGCATGACGATGTCGGCGCCGGGAACCGAGGCGTTCAAGCAGGACTTCGCGAAATGGGAGGACTTGAAGCGGCAAGCCACCCAGGCCCTCGACCGCGCCGAATCGACGCTGTCGAAAAAGCTGCAGGCGAAACAGGCACGGGATCGGCTGGCAGCGGGCGCCGACGATACCGCGCCGCCGGCCTATCGGAAACAGGTGGACAGCTATTTCAAGGCGATTGCCGGGAAGCAGAGACCATAACGGTGATGGAGGAGACGCAGGAGACGGAGGAGACGGAGGTAACGGTATGTCGGTA
>QHWF01000495.1:0-7263 GCA_003222455.1 Acidobacteriota bacterium | reverse complement strand
AACGGAATTAAGAACCAAGCAATTCAGAATCAGAATTCGGAATTCGGAATGCGTTCACGAATTCCGAATTCCAAATTCCGAATTCAACATTGCACATTCGCCATCGGGTCACTATCTCATGATTCATTTCGCGTACCCGCTGCCGTGGTGGCTCGTCGGTGTGCTGGTGGGCGCGATTGGCGCCGCGGTGTTCGTCGAATACCGTCGCCCGCTTTCGCCGTTGACGCGTCTGCAGCGCAGCGGGCTCATGGCGTTGCGTGGCGCGGTGCTCGCCAGCGTCGTGCTGTTCCTGTTCCGGCCGATCATCGTGCTGCCGCCGTCGGCGAACCGTGATGCGATCGTGCCGGTGCTGGTCGACGTGTCGCGCAGCATGCGGCTGCCGGAGGACACCGGTCGGACGCGCGCGGCGCGCGCGGCCGCCATCGTGACCACGCAGGTATTGCCGTCGCTGTCCGGCCACTATCAGCCGGAGCTGTTCGGCATCGGCGACGGGCTCTCGCCGATCAGTCCCGAGGGTCTGCACGCCGATGCCCGCCGGACCGATCTCGCGGGCGCGGTTGCTGCTGTCCGCGAGCGCTACCGCGGACAACGGGTGGCCGGCATCGTGCTGCTTTCGGATGGTGGCGACACCGGGTCAGGTGGGTCGGAGTGGTCAGGTGGGTCGAGTGGATTCGATGGTGAGGGCCCGCCTGTGTTTGCCATCGGGATCGGATCGCCTGATGGACCGCGCGATCGCGAGGTGCTGGGCATCACGGCCGGTGATCCTCGCCTGGATCATGCGTCCATCGATCTGCACGTGACCGCGGTCAGCTCCGGCTTCGGACGGATGCCGTTTCAATTGCGCGTGCTGGCGAACGGCCGGCTGCTCGACACCCGTCGCATCGTACCGCCCGCCGACGGCTCGCCGATTGACGAAGTGTTCACGGTTTCGCCCGATCCCGTCAGTCCCACGGTGTACTCGGCTGAAATTCCGGCCGACGGTACCGAGCCGGTGGTGGAGAACAACGCGCGCGCTGTGCTCGTGCGGCCCGCCGGCCGCAAACGACGTCTCCTCGTCGTCGAAGGCGCACCGGGGTTCGAGCACAGCTTCATGAAACGCGCGCTTGCCGAAGATCCCGGCCTCGAAGTCGATTCGGTGACGCGCAAAGGGCGCAACGCCGAGAACCAGGATACGTTTTTCGTCCAGGCAAGCGCCGGACGATCGGCGTCGCTTGCGGCCGGCTTCCCGGCCAGCCGCCAGGACCTGTTCGCGTACGACGCGCTGGTCATCGCAAACGTCGACGGTGAATCCTTGACGCGGGCGCAGCTCGCGCTGATCGCGGATTTCGTCAGCGAGCGTGGCGGCGGCTTGCTCGTCATGGGTGGGCGATCGTTTGCCAGGCGTGGCCTGTCGGGAACGCCGCTCGAGGAAGTACTGCCGGTGGAGCTGAACGATCGGCGCGGCGGCATCGTACGGACGGCGTTGGCGGGCGGGCCAACCCCTGCGCACAACAAGGTCATGTTGACCAGGGACGGCGAGGCGCATCCCATCATGCGCATCGGGCCGACGATCGACGACACCCGCAAGATCTGGTCGTCGCTGCCGGCGCTTGCCGCCAGTGCGACGCTCGGAGGCCCGCGGCCGGGCGCATCGGTGCTCGCCCTGACGACCGCGCCCGGCGGCGGTGTGTATCCGGTGGTCGCGGTCCAGCGCTACGGACAGGGCCGAGCGATGATCTTCGCCGGGGAAGCCTCGTGGCGATGGAAGATGATGATGGCATCTGCCGATCGCGCCTACGAGTTTTTCTGGCGGCAGAGCGCGCGATGGCTCGCGACACCCGCGCCCGATCCGGTGGCGATTACCGTCCCCGACGCGCCGGAGCCGGGTGACCCGATTTCGGTGGACGTCGACGCCCGCGATGCCTCATTCGCGGCGGTCCCCGACGCCAGCATCGACGCGACGCTCACCGCACCCGGCGGCGATCCGCAGCCGCTCAGGCTGCGTCACGCCGACGGCGCCAGCGGCCGATTCACCGCCGCGGTGCGGCCCGATCGTGCCGGACTGTATCGGATTCACGCGGACGCGCGACACGGGACGACCGCGCTCGGGTCGGCGGAGCAGTGGATGCTGGTGGGCGGCACCGATCGGGAGTTTGCCGATCCACGATTGAACGAAGCCGTCCTGCGCCGCATGGCGCGGACCACGGGAGGGCGGTACGGCCGTGCGGCCGATGCGTCGAGCATTCCGGCGTGGCTGCAATCCGTTGCCCCGCAGAACGCGGCGCCCGAGCGGCGCGATCTGTGGCATGAGCCCTGGGCGCTGGCCATCGTCATCATGCTCCTCTCCGCGGAGTGGATCCTTCGGCGCACGTGGGGCCTGCGGTGAGGCGTGCCGTCGTCGAATCGGCGCTTCTCCTCGTCCTGCTTGGCGCGTCACCGGCCGGCGCCGGCGAGCGCTACGCGATGGTCGTCGCCGGGGCCTCGGGCGGCGAGACGTATGCCCGGAAGTACGACCAGTGGCGCGCGACGTTCGTGGCGACGCTGCGCGACAAATTCGGCTACGCGACGGACCGGTTGCGGATTTTCGCCGAAACCGGGAGCGAAGGCGTGCAGAAGGCCACGCGCGAGAACGTCCACCGCGAGCTGCTCCAATTCAGGAAACGTCTGACAAAGGACGATCAGCTGCTGATCCTGCTGATCGGCCATGGCACCACGATCGATGGCGAAGATGCGAAGTTCAACCTGGTTGGCCCCGACATGTCCGCGTCCGACTGGGCCGAGCTCATCAAACCGCTGCCGGGCCGGGTGGTTTTTGTCGATACCACCGGCGCGAGCTTTCCCTTCCTTCAGAAGCTCGCCGGCCGCGGACGCGTGATTCTGACGGCGACCGACTCGGCCGCGCAGCAGTTCGAGACGGTGTTTCCCGAGTACTTCGTCAACGCCTTCAACGACGCGGCGGCCGATACCGACAAGGACGGGCGCGTATCGCTGTGGGAGGCCTTCGCGTTTGCCAGCGCCGGCGTGCATCAATGGTTCGAGCAGAAAGGACAGCTTCCGACCGAGCGGCCGCTGCTGGACGACACCGGTGCCGGCGTCGGGCGTGAAGCGCTGAATCCGGGAACCGATGGCGAGGTCGCCCGCGTCACGTTTCTGGAGCCTGAAGCGGCCGCATTGCCGGCGAACACGACGATCGGCGCCCTCCGGAAGCGTCGCGCCGAATTAGAGGCGCAGATCGAGGACCTGAAGGGGCGCAAGGCGTCTCTGCCGCCGGACCAGTACGAGGCCGAGCTCGAACGTCTCCTTCTCGAGCTCGCCCGCGTCGCGCAGCAGATTCGAACGAAATCGTAGGGCGCGACGCCCAGGCCTTCAGCGTAGCGCGGCCCAGCCTGGCTCACGAAATACACACACCAAATGCAACCACGAAGTCACGAAGACACGAAGCACGCACGCAGAAGAAGTACCCAACGCTTTCTTCGTGGTTTCGTGTTTTCGTGGCAAAAGATGTAGCAATCACGAACGATGCTGAGGTTCGTGTGCTCGGTAACAGGTTGTCAAACCTCAGACGCGCTCCATCAATAATCCATCGGCTCCCACCGATCGTACTCAGGCTTCCGGAAGACGAACACACCGATCATGCCCATGACGAACCCGGCGACGTGTGCGGCGAAGGCGACGCCCCCACCGTGCGTGCTGGCCGTCACGGCGATTGCTCCGGCGCTGAACAGCTGCATGAGAAACCAGAAGCCGAGGAGCACGATGGCGGGCAGCTCCACGACCTGAAGAAAGATCCACGGGATGAGGGTCAGCACGCGCGAGTGCGGGTAGAGCACGAAGTACGCGCCCATGACGCCCGCAATCGCGCCGCTGGCGCCAATCGTTGGCAGCGTGGAGGAGGGATCGACGACGATTTGGCCAAGGGCCGCCGTGATGCCGCACAGCAGGTAGAAGACGATGAAGCGGGCGTGTCCGAGGCGATCTTCGATGTTGTCGCCGAAGATCCAGAGATACCACATGTTGCCGATGACGTGCGACCAGCCACCATGGAGAAACATCGAAGAGATAAGCGTCGGCGCGTGGAAGTCGCCAGGGACGACCCCGTAGACCTGCAGGAAGACCGGAAGGACATCGCGAGGCAGCGAGAGCTCGAAGAGCCACGCCATCACGTTGAGGGCGATGATCGTGATGGTGATGTACGGCGTGGTCCGGGACGGAATGATGTCCCGAAGAGGAATCACCGCAATATTCTATGAGATTTCAGATTGCAGATTTCAGATTGCAGATTTCAGATTGCAGATTGCAGATTGCAGATTGCAGATTGCAGATTGCAGATTCCAGACGCAGCGTAAGCTCAAAGCACCGTGCCGCGTAAGTTCAAAGCTCAAAGCACCGTGCAGCGAAAGCTCAAAGCACCCTGCGGCGTAAAAGTGAAAAGCACCCTGCAGCGTTAGTTCCGAGCACCCTGCGGCGTCAGTTCCCGTTTTCAGACGCCATGCCCGTACCCGACCGCTTCAACGTGTGCCGTCGTCGCCCCGGAGGGCGGCGCCGGCGGCGTCCGCACCCGATCGACGATCCGGCGAAGATCGCCATCCGCGATCGCCTTGCGATGCTCGCCGAGCGTGATGACGGCCCGGTACACCTGATCCACTTCGTCCGGCGCGAGCGTGAACCCGAGCGCCTGGCAACGGGCGTGTACGGCGTGGCGTCCTGAATGGCGGCCGAGCACGAGACGCGATGAAACCGACTGCCCTACGTCTTCGGGTCGCATGATTTCGTAGGTGCGCGCATCCTTCAGGACGCCATCCTGGTGGATGCCCGCCTCGTGTGCGAACGCATTGCGTCCCACGATGGCTTTGTTGCACTGCACCGGCTCGCCGGTCGCTTCCGAGAGCAGCTGGCTGGTCTGGAACAGTGCCTCCGACTTGATTCCCGTGTGATAGGGCAGCCGATCCTGGCGGATGCGTAACGCCATGACCAGTTCTTCGAGCGATGCATTGCCGGCACGCTCGCCGATCCCGTTCATGGCGCACTCCACCTGGCGAACGCCGCCCTGAATGGCGGCAAGGCTGTTGGCGACGGCCAGACCAAGGTCGTTGTGGCAATGCGCGCTGAAGACGGCGCGGCCGGAGCTCGGCACGCGCGACATGATTTCGACGAAGAACTCGCGCATCTCGTCGGGCGTCGCGTAGCCGACCGTGTCCGGCAGGTTGATCGTGGTGCAGCCCTCGCGGATGACCGCCTCGATGAGACGGCACAGGAACCCGCGATCGCTTCGTGTCGCATCCTCGGCCGAAAACTCCACATCGTCAGTGAACCGGCGGGCCAGTTTCACGGCCTCGACGGCGGCCTCGAGGCACTCTTCGCGGCTCATGCGCAGCTTGGCCGCGAGATGGAGGTCGGAGGTGGCGAGAAACGTGTGAATCCGCGGCCGCTCGGCCGGCGCCAGCGCCCGCCCGGCCTCCTCGATATCGGCGCGCCGCGTCCGCGCGAGCGCGGCAATCACCGGACGCCGCACGCCTGCCGCGATCTCCTGAACCGCCTCGGAATCGGCCGGCGAGGCGATCGGAAATCCCGCTTCGATGACGTCCACGCCCAGCGCATCGAGGGCGTGCGCCATCCGCAGCTTCGTCGGTACGTCCATGGAAAACCCGGGCGCCTGTTCGCCGTCGCGCAGCGTCGTGTCGAAGACGATGATGCGGTTCGCGTCGCTCATGACACCCTTGTAGCCGTGCGAGGCGGTAGAAGTCAAAGTGATAATGATTACGGAAACATAAGCAGGTATTATGCTAGGAGCGGAGCCGAGTAATCGACACAGAGCAGGTGGAGAGCACCGAGAGAATCAGCCACAGAGACACAGAGACACAGAGACACAGAGAAAGAACGTATTCCTTCGCGGCCTTCGCGGCCTTTGCGTTCCTTCGGGGTCATTAGGTTAGTCGGACACGCCCCGGCGAACGGCTGCTCCCGGTCGAACCGATGGACCTCAACGCGTTGAAGATTTTTCTCACCGTGGCGCAGGAGCGAAGCTTCTCGCGCGCCGCGGCCAAAGTGCACCGGACGCAGCCGGCGGTGAGCCAGGCGGTGCGGCGTCTCGAGACCGATCTCGGTGAGCAGTTGTTCGATCGATCCTCGAAGACCGGCACGCTGACCGAAGCGGGACGCATGCTTCAGAATTACGGCGAGCGCCTGATCCGGCTTGCGGAGGAGACCGAGTCGGCCGTCCGCGACCTTCGCGACCTGCGGCGCGGCCGGGTGCTCATCGGCGCCAATGAAGCCGCGGTGCACACGCTGCTGCCCCTCATCGTCCGCTTCCGGCAGCAGTATCCGGAAATCGCGATCGACGTCCGCCGGGTGCCAGCCCGTCAGATCCCGGTCGAAGTGCAGCAGGGAAGCCTCGATTTCGGCGCGCTGACGTTTCACCCCGCCGAAGAGGGCCTGCTCGAAGTCCCGGTCGGCAGCGACGAACTCGTCCTGCTCGTCTGGCCGTCGCATCCGCTTGCCAGCCGCCGGCAGGTGACGATGGAGGACGTGGGGCGGGAGGCGATCGTCGCGCACAACGATCCCTCGCCGGCGCGGGAGCGCGTGCTCCGGCTGTTCGAGCAGCACCATATCGCGCTGCAGATGGTGATTTCGTTGCCGAGTCTCGACGGCATCAAGCGGGCCGTGGAATCGAAGCTCGGCGTCGCGATGCTCCCTCGACGCTGCGCGATCACCGAAATCGCGAACCGTCGGCTCGTCGCCGTGCCGGTCACCGGCGTGTCGCGCCGCCGGCAGGTGATGATCGTGTGCCGCCGCCAGCATCGATCGCATGCGGCGGATGCATTCCTGGGCGTGGCCCAACGCGTGAACGAGACGAAGGACACAAAGGACACCAAGGGTACAAAGGACACAAAGTGACAACCCTGTCGGGTACGGTGTCGTCACAACGACAATCCAACCGTCGCGCGGCCACGACCGTCAAAGGTCGCAAATTTGCTCGGTGGTTGCCAGACTTTGCGCGCGGCGATGAGAAACCACGAAGAAGATCCAGGTTGTTTCTTGCTTTGTCTCGGTCCCGGGCCGAGAGCGAGAGTGTCCTTCGTGGTGAAGTGGCTCAGAAGCCCTTCATGTACGGTAACCGCCCTGCAACATCGTCCACTTCGTCGTATCGATCCAGCAGCATCGCCGTCGGATTCCACTGCCCTGACGTGAACGCGTCGCGCAGAGCGGGCGGCACCCGTGCGGCGGCACGCAACGAGCCGGCATCCACGCGCTCCGACTGAACGTCCAGCGTGATCCCGACCTCCG